>NZ_JAXDSU010000043.1:0-43228 GCF_034090325.1 Anaerococcus porci | reverse complement strand
TTATTAACTTTTTTCAAGTTTCTTTTCTTTTGACTCTTCTTTCTCAGTGACGACTATTATAATATACATTTGATATTTTGTTTTGTCAAGTCTTTTTTTGTTTTTTTATTTTGACTTGCTCTTTCGCTTCTTTGCTTTTTTATTTTAGCAATTTGGCTTTTAATATAAAAAAAATATATCTATCTTTTTGACAGCTATATTAGTATATTATTTTTATTTTGTTTTGTCAAATATTTTTACAAATTTTTTATTACTTCTTCTATATCAGGTAATTCAGTTTGTGGATATTCTTTTGACCGCTTAACAATTCCTTCTTCATCTATAATGATATTAGCTCTTTTACTAGCAGAATTTTCTTCATTAAAAATACCATAAGCCTTTGCTACTTTTCCTAATGGGAAAAAGTCTGATGCAAGTCTTACCTTATCTATGTTAATAGCACTTGCCCATGCTTTTTTTGATGGTTGAGGATCTATAGATAAGCCTATTACTACAGTCTCTCCTTTTTCTTGAATTCTATCAAAATTTCTTTCAAGAGATCTCATTTGATCGGTACATACCGCTGTAAAAGCTAATGGATGAGAAGATAGGATTACTTTTTTACCTTTGAAATCTTCTAAGTTTACATCTTTTGCATTTTGATCCTTTATATTGAACAATGGTGCTTTTTCACCCTTTTTTATAATTGTCATATCTTAACACTTATTAAATTTCAGCTATGGCTTCAATTTCTAATAAACCATCTTTTGGAAGGTGAGCCACTTGAACACAGCTTCTTGCTGGTTTATGATCTCCAAAAAATTCTGCATATACTTCATTTACAGCAGCAAAATCATTGATGTCTGCTAAGAAGATATTTACTTTGACTATTTTTTCTATACTTGATCCACCTTCTTCGATTATATTTTTAATATTTTCTAGTGATCTTTTTGTAGCTTTCTTTATATCATCTGAAATTAACTCACCTGTTTCTGGAACTAGTGGAAGTTGTCCTGATGAATATACAAATCCATTTGTTACTATTCCTTGTGAATAAGCTCCTACTGCTGCTGGTGCGTTTTTAGTTTCAATTACTTTCATTTAATCCTCCTTAAATAAAAAACGATATCTTATCTATTAACATACTTTTATTTTATCTTTAAGGCAAGTAAAAAATCCCCAAGAATATTTGGGGATTTTCCTTAGTTTAGGTTAAATTGATCTTTTATTATTTGTAGATTACGACTTAACTCATCTGATAGGTCATCGTATGTTTCAAGATTATCTATATCTTCTTTTGCTTTTTTTAAATTTCCTAAATCTATATTTATTTGTATCCTATTATAGATCATTCTAGGATCTTCTGGATATTTTTTAAGACCACTGTTAATTATCTCTATTGCCTCTATTTTTTTATCTAAGGCATATAGGCTTATGGAATAGTCATTATAAAGTTGCCTAAATTCTCCACCCTTATCAAGGGAGTTTTCAAAAGCAAGACTAGAATTTTCATATTGTCCTATATTTTGATAACAAACTCCCAGATAATAATAGGCATCTGCTCTTTTTGTTTTTGATAATAATCTTGTAAGTATCCCCATAGCCTTTTCATAGTTTCCCTTTCCTATATAATAAAGAGCCTCTTCTATTTCGGCATTATCAAATATAGTTGATATTTTAGATCTTATTTCATCTTTTGCATCTAAATCTTCTGTTCTACGTAGGGCATTTTCATAATAACTTCTTGCTTTTATATATTCTCCAAGATTTTGGTAGATATTTCCTAATTCATAATATGATAATGGAAAATCTTCATCTTGTAAAATTATTTCTTGAAGTATTCTTAAAGCCTCTTTTATGAATTCATCCTTATATTTTGTATCTTCATATGCTTTAGGCCACAAAGCTCTTGCATAATTATAGGCATTATACTTATCAAAGGGATTTATAATATAGCCTCCCCTTAAGAGCAATAGAGCTTTTTCTGGTTTTTTATTTCCTATTTTTAAAGCTCTTTGGGCTGTATAAGCTCCTATTTTTTCTAAATAGTTTTCGAGAATTTTTATATAAGATTGCTTATACTTGAAATCAGGATCTATGGCAATATTTATTATAAGTCCATCAAGTATTATATTAAGTTTTATTCTATTTTCAAAGTCTCCACTTATAATATTTTCTGACATATCATCAGTATATAAAGCAAGTGGTGTTTTGTTTAATAATTCATATGAAGAATCTTTTTTCAAGTCAATATATGCAAGTTTGTCTGTAAAATCTAAAAAGTATTGATCTATTTTTTTCATTTAACCTCTCATAAATTTTCTTTGCCTGTATGAATGCTTATTTAAAAATTTAAATAAGTTTCCTTTAAATAATAAAAAGAAGGTATCCCATAGGGCCAGTAACATTATAAATATTGCCTCATTAGACATATTTAATACATTTAATCCTATTTGTTTTATTAAAACTCCTTCAATAAAAGTAAAGATTACTGCATAAACTCCCCATGTTAAAATATTATTTTTAACAAATCTAAAGGATTCCCCTATAATCGAAAATCCATAAACATTTTCTATATAAACTAATTCCAAAAAGGCTGATGTTATAATTTTAAACAAAAACAAAATCAAAATCCTAAGGCCTGGACTTAGTACTTGTGTTAGGTTATTTATAACAAACTCCATTATATAAATACAAAATACAGCACTCATAACTAGATAGAAAAAGTTTGAGATTGAATTTTCTATAGATTTCTTACCTGTGTTATTATATAAGACAATTGACCTTAAAGACTGAGCTATAAAGCATAAGATAGTAATCTCTATAAAATAGTTAATAAGTGATGAAAAAAGTGAAGATTCAAAAGATTGATCAAAAGAAACTATCCCCCTCATTCCTTCAAACATTGACCTTATTACTATAAAGATAAAAAGAATGTATGATCTTTTTAATTTTTTAACAGTCTCAGTAAAGGCATACTTTGAACATTCTAAAAAATCTTTTATTCTTCCCATCATTACATTTTCTCCACAGTTTTAATACCTAATAAACTTAAACCTACTTTAATCACTACCGATGTTGCGAGCGCTAGAGCAAGCCTTTGATTTTTAAGATTCTCATCATCCACCATTATTTTTGATGAATTGTAGAATTTATTGAAATTTTGAGATATTTCCATTATCTTTCTTGAAATAAGTGAAGGTTCATACCTATCTCTTGCCTTAACTATTGTGTCTTCAAAACTTCTTAGTGATTTAATTAAAATGAATTCTTCATCTGAGTTTAATAGAGAAAAATCCATAGAAGTCATTTCTTCTACTCCTGCTTTTCTTAAAACAGCTTTAGCACGAGCATAAGTATATTGAACATATGGACCAGTTTCTCCTTCAAAGTTTAAAAGTTCATCCCAATCAAAGACATAGTCTTTTATCCTATTGTTGTAAAGTTCTTGGAATTTAACAGCACCTATCCCAACTATTCTGGATGTCTTATCAATATCTTCTATATCAGTATCCCTGTTTTTCATAATCTCCTTAGTTTTATTTATTGCTTTATTTAATACATCTTCTAAGAAAACAACTTGACCTTTTCTAGTTGATAGGGTCTTATCTTTTAAACTTACCATACCAAAAGGGATATGCTTACAATCTTTATAAAAATCATATCCCATAAGCTCTAATATCTTCCATAATTGCCTAAAGTGTAGATTTTGTTGGGTTGCAACAACATATAAATTTTCATAAAAGTCATAAACTTTTTTTCTATTTATGGCTGTAGCAATATCACGAGTTATATAAGCAGAAGAACCATTGGATTTTATAATAATAGCTGGTGGCAAGTCATCTTCACCTAAGTCTATAATCTTTGCCCCATCTGATTCTACTAAAAGATTTTTCTCTTCTAATTCTTTTATAACAGCTGGTATAAATTCAGAATGATAAGATTCTCCATCGTAATTATCAAAGTCTATATCTAGTAACTTATAAACCCTATCAAATTCCTTAAAGGAGATTTCCTTAAACCAAGACCAAAGTCTTACCGATTCATCTTCTCCTTCTTCAAGTTTTTTAAACTCATCTCTAGCAACATCCATCATTTCTTCATTTAAAGCCGCCTCGTTATTATATCTTACATATAAGTTTAATAACTCTTTTATGGGATTTTCATTTAGCTTATCATCATCTCCCCAAAGTTTATAGGCTGCAATCATAGTTCCAAATTGAGTACCATAGTCTCCAATATAGTTACTTGCTACAGTCTTGTATCCTAGAAAATTAAATATATTCCTAATAGCATCTCCTATAACTGTTGACCTAATATGACCTATATGGAAAGGCTTTGCTATATTTACAGATGAAAAATCTAATACTATGGTCTTTCCTTTTCCCATATTAGACCTTCCATAATCTTCTTTTTTTTCTAAAATTTCATTTAAAACTTCATTTTGTATAAATTTCCTGTCAATATAAAAGTTAAGATAGGCATTTAGATTTTCTACCTTTTCAAAATAAGTCTTTTCTTCCTTTTCTAATTTTTCTTTAATCTCTTTTGCTATAAGAGCAGGATTTTTTCTTAAAGTTTTAGCCAACGAGAAGCACGGAAAAGAAAAATCTCCCATATCATCTCTAGGTGGTATTTCAATAAGCTTATATATTGCACTCTTTTCAATGCCTAAATCCATATCACATAGCTTATTTGCTATAATTTCTTTTAAATCTCTCATTTATCCTCCAGATTCTATTTGAATTTCACTACAGTAACACCAAATCCACCTTCTTTTTCATTACCCGGCCTGTATGAATCAATTCTTGTGTTATTCTTTAGATAATCATTTATACCTTTTCTTAAGGCTCCTGTCCCCTTGCCATGTATGATTTTTGCTTGATCAAGCCCTGCTAAAATTGCATCATCTAAGTACTTATCGAAGTTTCTTAAAGCTTCATCATATCTTTGCCCTCTTAAATCAAGAGTTGGTGATATATACATAGCCTTTTTCGTCTTATAGATTTTATTGATATTTTCCCTTATTTTATCCTTTGACCTAGTCTTGGTGACGTTTTTGATATTTGACTCCATTTTTAAAATACCCATCTGTACTTTTATATTACCCTTTTCATCTGGAGCTTCTATAACTTCAGCCTTTTCATTTAAGCCTTCTATAATTACTATATCTCCAACCTTTAAGGTTTCTGGGGCATTTTTGCTTAGTTTTGGTCCTATATTTTTCTCATCTCTTTCAATTCTTGATGATTTGTATTTATTTCTAATTTCATTTAAGGACCTATCAATGTTAGATGTATTAGCATTTCTAGATTTTTTAGCCATTTTCAGCATCTCTTGAGATGATTCATTCGCCGCCTCTATTATTTCATTTGCCTTATCTTCTGCATCTTTTATGATTTTTTCTTTTTGTTTTTCTATTTTTTTAGAAAGATCTAGAAGATTATTACGAGCTTGTTTAATCTTTTTCTTGTAACTTTCAATCTCTTTATTTTTCTTTTCAAGATCTTTTTTGTTTTTATCCAATTGTTCTAATATTGTATTGAAGTTTTTATTCTCATCAGACAGTAAAGACTTAGCATTAGCCAAAATCTCACTATCAAGTCCCAATCTTTTTGAAATTTCAAATGCATTAGATTTTCCAGGAGTTCCTATAATTAATTTATAGGTTGGAGATAGGGTTTCTATATCAAATTCAACCGATGCATTCATTACATCTTCACTTTCTAGAGCATAATATTTAAGCTCAGAATAATGAGTTGTTGCAAAAGTCATGGCCTTTTTATTTTTAAGAAAGTTTAAAATTGCTATAGCAAGAGCTGCACCTTCCGTAGGATCTGTTCCTGAACCTAGCTCATCTAATAATACTAATGATTTATCTGTAACATTTTCTGTTATTTTGACAATATTGGTTAAAGAAGCAGAAAATGTTGATAAACTCAATTCTATAGATTGGGTATCTCCTATATCTAAGAATATATCATCAAATATATTTACAAGGCTATCTTCATCACATGGTATAAAAAATCCCGACTGAGCCATAAGATTTACAAGACCTACTGTCTTTAAAGATACAGTTTTCCCACCTGTGTTTGGTCCAGTTATAATTAAGGTATTGTAACCATCTCCCATTTCTACATTTATAGGAACTACCTTTCCTTTCAATAGTGGGTGGATGGCATTTTTTAGCTTTAATTTTTTCTTATCAGTAAGATTTGGCTTACTATATTTATTGGCTAAGGCAAATTTTGCTTTAGCTTGTAAGAAGTCGATTCTTGCAATAAGTTTTTGATTTTCTAAAATCTCCACATCAAAGCCTTCTACAAATCTAGAAAGCCTATCAAGTATTCTTCTTATCTCATCATTTTCTTCTATTTCAAGGTTTGATAGGTCGTTATTTAATTCAACTATAGTATGTGGTTCTATAAAAAGTGTGTTTCCACTTGCTGACCTATCATGAATAATACCATTAAAAATTGATTTTTTATTAGTCTTTACTGGAAGAACGTATCTTCCATCTCTAATTGATACAACCTTGTCTTGAAGAGCATCATCAAATTTAGATGATGATATATAAAAAGAAAGCTTATTTTTTATTTCTTCTTCCTTTTTAGTCTTTCTTTTTCTTATTGACCTAAGATTTGATGAGGCATTATCTGCTATTTCATCTTCAGATATAATAGATCTTTCTATTTCATTTTTAAGAAAATCATCTGTAGATATCCTATTAAATAAGTCTTTTATATATGAATCTTCAATATTTTCACCATACTCTTTAAGATATGCACTAGACCTTAATAAATCAAGAACTTTAAGAAGTTCAACAGGCTCAAGAACCCCTTTTTTTCTTACATATCCTATGATTTTGTTAAAATCATAAAGTCCAAAAAGATCTATATTTCCATTTTCTACTATGACTTCAAGCATGGCTCCTGTTTGGTCTAGTTCCCTTTGAATTTTTTCCTTATCATTTATGGGTCTTGTATTTAAAATCATGTCAGATACAAGCTTACTTCTAGCATAATTTTTTATCATATCTAATATCTTATCAAATTCTAAGACTTCTAAAGTTTTTGTCTGCATTAAATAACACCTCTATCATAGCCTAGATTGTTAATCTTTGTATTCTTAATATTTATAATATCATCATTATTTCTTACTAAGTATAATAAGGATACTGAGTTTTCAAGTTTTTTCAAATCAATTTTTGTGATTTTTCTTGAATAAATCCTAGATATATAATCACTTCTTTTTATATCAAATAAATTACCATCTTCATCTTCTATTTGTGAATCATTAAAAATACATTTTTCACAACCATTTAAACCACATTTTTTAATGGATGAAAATGGACAATTTCTCATATTCATAAGTTCAATTGGTCCATAAGCTAATATCTCAGTCTTGTATCTTTTAGAGTTTTTATTAATATTTTCAAAAGAGTTTTCCACAGAAGATGATATCATTTCAGAAAATTTATCATAAAAGTCAAATGAGTAGGAATTAAACACATTTAAGTATCTACCTATCCTAATTTTCAACTTATTTTTTCTTAGGTCATCTATAAGAACAAAATCTTTGTAATTATTAAAAATCACTCCTTTAAATTCATTTTCTAATAAATAATTTATTAATTCTTTTTTATTATAGGACTTATCAGCATCTAATATATAATAAAGATTAAGTCCGGAAAAAGACTTATCAAATGCTCTTACATAAACATTATCAAAATCATCAAGTAAGCCTCTATCAATATTATTTGATAAGAGTTCTACATTTTTTTCTCTTTTAATTTCCCTATTTTCTTTTAAATTTCTCTTTTTAATGTTGGGATTTTTCTTATAATAAGGCTCTAATCTTTTATTATTTAAGATATAAATTGCATTTCTTCTAAGCTCATTTATATCCTTTTTTTTAATAAAGATATTATCATCTATACTTATATCTATATTTTTTACCTTATAGATGGTGTTTCCAAGCTTTGAAAGATTTTCTCTTATATCCTCCTCACTTAAGGAAACTTTATTAGCCCTTTCTATTTTACTCTTTCCAAGAAAATTTACCTTTATATCTTTATAGCTTAAGCTTATTTTAGGATATTCCCCTAATCTTCCTACAAAAGAAATATCAAGCGGAAGATTTTTATAGGAACTTAGTCCATCTTCTAAATTTTCTTTAAGAATTGATGAATTTAATAAACTTATATTTGAGCCTATTTTTGCATCCTTAAAATCTTTTAATTTTAAGACATCTCCATTATTTAAGTCACTTGTTAAGGTAAGTGGTAGGGTCTTGTTTTTATTTGTTACAACCTCAAGGATAGATCCCTTTCTTAGCTTTGAGTTTGACTTAAAAAACTTATCCTTTGATTTTTCAAAAACTTTTCCTATAACCCTATGTTTATTTTCATTACTTAAAGCAAGATAGTTTCTTTTTTGTCCAAAAATAAAACCCTTGGTATAAGATCTGTTTGATATATCTTCTATTTCGTCATTATTATATGTAGATTCTTCAAGCATACTTTTATAGTTTCTTACAGTATTATAGACATATTCATCTGTCTTCATACGACCTTCTATTTTCAAAGAATCTACTCCTGCTTTTACTAACTCTTCTATATTATCTATTGTATTTAAATCCTTCATTGAAAGATAGTAATCATATCCTAATACCTTGCCATTATTTATAAGCTTATATTTTTTTCTACAAATTCCAGCACACCTACCTCTGTTAGCAGACCTTCTACCTAAATAAGATGATAAAAGACACTCCCCAGAGTAAGATACACAAAGTGAGCCATGAACAAAAACTTCCGTATCTATGTCAAGCTTTGCTATTTTTTTTATCTCATCTATTGGGGTTTCTCTTGCTATAACTATCCTATCAAATCCTAAATCTTTAAGGGCTTTAGCACCATCATAATCTTTTATTGCCATTTGAGTTGAAGCATGAAATTCAATCTTTTTTTCTCCATCTCTTTTTATGTCTTTTATTAGAGAGTAAAATCCTATATCCTGGATTAATATTCCATCTGCGCCATACTCAATTAATTTTTCAAGATATGATAAAGCCTTGTCCATCTCTTCATCTTTTATTAGGGTATTTATAGTTATAAATACCTTCCTATCAAATAGATGAATCAGATCGATTACTTCCTTTATATTATCAATTGAAAAGTTTTTAGCATAGGCTCTCGCCCCAAAATCATCAAGAGCCAAGTAAAAGCTACAAGCCCCTGCGGCAAGACCTGCATACAGCATGGACATTTTACCAACAGGAGCTAATATTTCAGTATTTCTCATTATAAGTCCTTTTCAAGCTCCTTGACCTTCTTGTTAAGGTCAAGGTTATCATCTTGAAGTTTTTGTAAGTTTTCTCTTAATTTCTTAAGATTATTATCTTTAGACTTTATAATCTTATCCTTATTCTCAATTTCTTGCTTAATCTTATTAATAACTGAATTTAGATCGTCTATTTTTTTCATAGATTCCATAAAATCATCTTTAGATTTTTCAAAGTCAGCTTTAACTTTCTCATAATCCATAATTAAGGATTGGTAATCATCCCTTAACCTTGGATACTTTTCTATAGGCTCTTTAGCCTCATCTTTTAATTTTTTATGTTTTATTAAGAGATTATACATCTCATCTGTTATATTTAGGGCTGCAAGTAATAATTGATTTTCACGTGTAAGCTTATCATTGTCAACTTCTTTAATTTTTTTGTCAACATAAGCTGCTATTTGTTGTATTTGAGTCTTGTCTAATTCACTAGTTAAAGTGTAATCCATGCCAGCAATATTAACCTTGATTTTTTCTGCCACATTTTCTCCTAACTACGTAAAACAACGTCTTTTTCTTCCAAATCCTTTAAAAATTCTTTTTCAATTTTTTCAACTTCCTCATCTTTTAGTGTCCTATCGCTTTTACCGAAAGCCACCTTATATGAAATTGATTTTTTACCTTCTTCAATTTGTTCACCTTGGTAAATATCAAATATTTCTATACTTCTTACAAGACCTTTTGCTCTAGTTATTATTATATCCTCAATCTTCCTGCTTTCTACATTTATATCACAAATAAACGAATAGTCACGTAAACTTGATGGATACTTATCTAAAGGCTTGTATCTTATATCAGTAAGTCTTTTATCAGCAATTAATGAGAGATCTATCTCTAATGCTAAAGCAAGTCCTTTGATATTATAGGCTTCAAGACTTTCATAAGATATTTGACCCATTATTCCTATCTTTTTTCCATCAAAATAAATATTGGCACAACGTCCTGAATGGAAAGCTTTGACATTTTCTTCAGTTTTAAATTCAAAACCTCTAAATCCAGTTCTTGCCATGGCCTTTATAAAGAAATCCTTAAGATTATAAAAAGTGTAATTTCCGTAAAGTCCCATACTTAGGTATTGTCTTTCTGAAGGAAGTTTCTCATCTGTTTTTACAAAACTTGTACCAATTTCATAAAATCTTAAATCTTTTTGTTTATAAGATAGGTTTTTTGAGATTGTAGTGAGCATGTTTGCAAGTAAGGTAGTCCTCATTACAGAGTAGTCTTCTCCCAAAGGATTAATTATTTTTACAAAATCTCTAAGTTTTGAGTCCTCATTTATACCTAGCTTATCATATTCCTTTGGTGATATAAATGAGTATGTTGTGATTTCTGAAAATTGTTGACCAAAAAGATTGAGCTTTAAATCATCTTTTAATAATCTCATAGGAGATTTCTCTCCTCTTTGAAGTGATGAGTATAGTGGTTTTGAAATAACTTTTCCCATACCATATAGCCTTGCAATCTCTTCTATAAGATCAGCTTCTATAGAAATATCCATCCTAAAATGAGGGATTTTCGCTATTATTGTGTCTTCATCTAAATCCCTTACCTCAAATTCTAAGGATTTAAGATAACTTATAGCTTCATCCTTAGAAAATTCATGTCCTATTAAACTATTTAGTCTAGATATCCTAAGTTTAACTTCGTTTTCTTCGCTATTTTTATAACCTTCATCAAAGCTATCTTCAAGCACTTCTCCAAGTCCTAAATCTGTTATTAATTTCATTACTCTTTTTGATGCAAATTCAGAATTTTCTACTGAAATTTGTTTTTCAAATCTTGAACTCGCTTCACTTCTTAGATTTAAACTTTTAGATGACTTTCTAATATTATCTGAATCAAAGTTTGCAGATTCTAGTAGGATAGTCTTTGTGTTTTCTGTAATTTCGCTATCCATCGAACCCATAATTCCTGCAATACCTATAGCCTCTTTTCCGTCAGCTATAAGAAGTACATCTGAGTTAAGTTTTCTTTCTACACCATCTAATGTTTTTATGAGCTCTCCTTCTTTTGCATCTCTTACTATAATTTTTCTATCAGCAAGACTTTCAAGGTCATAAGCGTGAAGTGGTTGGCCTGTTTCAAGCATTACAAAATTTGTTATATCTACTATGTTATTTACAGGTCTCATACCAGCAAGCATTAATAAGTTTTTAAGCCATTGTGGAGATTCTCCTACTTTAACATTTTTTACAATTCTTCCTGTATATCTTTTACACTTATCTGATTTAATTTCAATTTTCTTAAAGTAATCTTCCTTTTTATCAGATACAGTAGGATAATCTATTGATGGATAGGATATCTCACTATTAAATGATGCTGCAGATTCTCTTGCCATTCCTATTATAGATAAACAGTCAGGTCTATTTGGAGTAATTTCATACTCAATTACTGGGGTGTTTGAATATAAAACTTCAATTGCAGGTGTTCCAGGCTTAAATTCAGAAGATAGTACAATAACTCCATCCTTTGATTTTTTTTCAATAAGAGAATCATCATATCCTATTTCCTTATATGAAGTAAGCATACCTTGGCTTGTTATTCCAAAGAAATCATGATCATCTATTTTTTGTCCATTAATAGTAGAACCAGATTTTATAACTATAAGATAGTCTCCTTCTTTAGTATTTTTAGCTGAAGTTACTATAGTGATTTCACTTCCTATATCTATAGTTAGAACTTGTAATTTATCTGCATTTGGATGCTTTACTTGTTTTAAAACTTTTCCTACTACAAGTCCTTCAAGTTTATCAGAAATGGTATATACACTTTCAACATGTGAACCTGTTTCTGATAGTCTATCTGTTATTGTCTTTAAATCTTTATCTAATTTTATATAATCTTTTTGCCAAATTAAAGGTACTAACATTTCTCCTCCTAGAATTGTTTAATAAATCTCTTGTCATTATCAAATAGTAATCTAATATCATCTAGTCCATACTTAACCATGGCAATTCTATCAACTCCAAGACCGAAGGCAAAACCAGTATATTTTTCACTATCTATTCCACAATTTTCTAATACATTTGGATGAACCATTCCTCCACCTAAAAGTTCCATTGACCATCCAGTATTTGAGCAAGCAGGACATCCCTTGCCACCGCATGATGGACAAGTTACATCAACTTCAAGTGATGGTTCTGTAAATGGAAAATGGTGAGGACGATAACGCATCTTCATGTCATCGCCAAACATTTCTTTTATAAATGTTTCAAGTGTTGATTTAAGATTTGCAAGAGATACATTCTCATCTACAACTAAACATTCCAATTGATGAAACATTGGTGAGTGAGTTGCATCGACTTCATCGTTTCTAAATACTCTTCCTGCTGATACCATCTTAATTGGAAGTTTTCCTTCATTCATAACACGAATTTGCATGCTAGATGTATGTGGGCGAAGAAGAGTATCTTCATCTATATAGAAAGTATCTGAAAGAGATCTTGAAGGGTGATTTTTAGGTGAGTTAAGATCATCAAATACATTTTTTACAGTATCAATTTCTGGCCCCTCTACTACATCAAATCCCATATTTTGAAATATTTCTTCAAGTTCAGCCATAGTTTGATTTATAACTGAAAAATGTCCAGTTTCATAGATGTCAAAATTTGCAGTTACATCTATCTTTTCTTCCTTTATCTTTTTTTCTAGAAGTTCTTTTTTAATTATTTCTTTTCTCTTTTCTAGTATTTTTTCAACTTCTCTACTAGTTTCATTTATAAGCTTTCCTGCCATTGGTTTTTCTTCGTTTGGAAGTTTGGAAATATTTTTCTTAAAAGCTGTAATCTTTCCCTTTTTTCCTAAATACTTAACCCTTAACTCTTCTAAGGATTTAAGGTCTGTTTTTTCTTCTATTGCCTTTGTAGCTTCTTCTACCAAGGCCTTTAATTCTTCTTTCATATAATCCTCCAATAATTTTTGGTACAAAAAAACTGCCCTATAAAAGGACAGACTAGCCTGCGGTACCACCTAATTTGGTTATAAATAACCCACTTAATAACTATAACGCGTAACCGTATCAACTACTTAGTTTCGTATCAAAGCTGGGCGGTGAATTACTATACCGTTACAAGGTGGCCTCTCATCATCTACCACTTGCTTTGCTTGGATAGTATAGCTTTAGTCCGCTTTGGCTAAATTATTCATTAATATTGATGCAGCAATAGCTGCATTTAGTGATTCAATCCCACCTTGCATCTTTATAGATATAAAATCATTTGTAAGATTTCTTAAATCATTTCCTATCCCATTGGCTTCATTTCCTATAGCAAGAATTATCTTGTTAAAATCCTTAAAACAATCAGAACTTTTCCCATCCATATCTGCCAAAATAAGCTTGTAATCATTTAACAAATCTTTTACTTCATTTATTGAATATTCTAAAAAATTCAACCTAAAAATAGATCCCATACTAGCTCTTATAGTCTTTTCATTATAGATATCAACACAATTATTTAATAATATTATATCCTTAAAACCAAAAGCCTCAGCACTTCTTATGATGGTACCAAGATTTCCTGGATCTTGTAAGTGATCTAATAATAGTACTTTTTTTGAAGAAATATGTTTAGGGGCCTTAATCTTTAGACAAGCTGAAACTCCTTCAGGATTTTCAAGACTTGAAAGTCTGTTAAAAAGACTATTAGAAAAAACTATTTTAGGATAGTCTGTTTGAAAATCTTTCATATCTTCATTTACGAATATAAACAAAAGCTCCATATCAGGAGGAATTTGTTCTACTATTTTTATAGATTCTACTACAAAGACCCCGTATTTTTTCCTATACCTTTTCTTTTTTAATTTATAAATATATTTATATTTTTCGTTAGAATCTGATTTTATAATCATTAAGCAGCTTGGTTAGCTAATTCTACTAATTTTGTAAATTCTTCAGGATTTGATACTGCTATTTCAGCTAGCATCTTTCTATTGATTTCAATGTTAGCTTTCTTAAGATTACCCATCAACTTTGAATAGCTTGTTCCATTTGCTCTAGCAGCAGCGTTGATTCTAGCAATCCATAATTTTCTGAAATCTCTTTTTCTTCTTTTTCTTCCAATATAAGCATATTGTAAAGATTTCATCACAGCTTGGTTAGCAGTTTTGAAAAGTAATGATTTTGAACCGAAGTAACCTTTAGCTTGTTTTAAAACTTTTTTATGTCTTTTTTTTGCATTTATTGCTCTTTTAACTCTTGCCATTTAATCCCCCTATTAGATGTTTAATAATACCTTGATGTTCTTTTGATCACCCTTAGATGCAATTGTAGATTTTCTTAATCTTCTTTTTCTTGCTGGTGATTTTTTAGCTGTAAGGTGTCCTTTATAAGCCTTATATCTTTTTATTTTTCCACTGCCTGTAACTTTAAATCTTTTAGCAGCTGCTCTTTTAGTTTTGATTTTGTTTTTAGCCATGTTAGCCTCCTATTTTTCTTCATTATTAGGTGAGATGAATAGTACAAGTGATCTACCTTCCATTTGAGGTTTCTTATCAATTTTAGCACTATCTCCAACCATTTCTATAAATTTATCTAATAAATCATAGCCTAAGTTTTTATGACCCAATTCTCTACCCTTAAACCTAACAGAAACCTTAACTTTATCTCCATTGTCAAGGAATTTCTTTGATTGATTTGCCTTTGTTGCTAAATCATGATCTTCGATATTAAGGCTAAATCTTGTTTCTTTAGTTTGAATAGTTTTTTGCTTTTTCTTGTTTTCTTTAGCTTTTTTCTCTTGTTCGTACTTATATTTACCATAGTCCATGATTCTTGCAACTGGTGGCTTAGCATTTGGTGACATTAATACTAGATCCAAATGTTTATCAAAAGCCCTATCTAAGGCTTCATTTTTAGATACTACACCAATTTGTTCTCCATCTTCATCAATTAGTCTAAGCTTATTGTCTCTTATTTCTTCATTAATTTTTAAATCTTTTATAATGTTCCCTCCGAATATATGCATAAAAAAATGGGTACTAAAAGTACCCATAATAAAGCAATAATATATTAGAAATTTCTTCTAATAGAGATTGTAACCTGAAGACACAATTGTCGGCAGGTGAGTATTGGGTACTTCTTTAACTCTCTTTTGTTATGATACAAGATTCTTATTTTATTGTCAAATTTTATTTTTCAAAAAATTCATACATCATTTCAAACAAGAGCATTCTTTGATCATAATTTGTAAATGAATGATCAGTATTTTCAAGAACATGGTAGTTTGAATTTTTAAAACACCTATTTAGTTTGATATTAGACTCATCCAAAACAACATCATCAAGATCTCCCCTTATAATTTGAACTTCACCTTTATATAAACTTGCTTTTTTATATATGTCATAATCCATTATATCAAAAAGAAAATTCTTATGAATTCTAAGTCCTCCAACATCCAAATCTTTTATACTAACTAGTTTCTTTACCTTTTCTATATCGCTTAAATCTTTATCTCTATTTTTCTCATCAATATAATCATAAAGATTTAGGGCAGTTTTTTTCAAAAGCTCAAGATTGTTCATATCACTTGCTGGAGCAAGTAGGCTCATCTTTTTTGGTTTTAGTTCATCTGCTAGGAGAATACTTATAACACCACCCATAGAATGACCTATAAAGTAAATATTGCTATCATCCACAAAGTCTAAGTTTTTAGTAAAATCATAAATAATTCTTGCCTCATCAAGCTCTCTTGTTAGTGTCATATCATAAAATGAACCATCACTTTCTCCAGTACCTGAAAAGTCAAATCTTATACAAACATATCCCCTTTTTGTTAAATATCTTGAATTTAAAATCCTAAACCAATGTGATCCATTCCTATCTCCAGAAAAACCATGGTAGAAAATAGCTGTTTTATATTTTTTACTTGAATCAAAGTCATCTGGTGTATTAACAACTCCCCTTAAAACTATTCCATCTTTCTTTTCTATATGCCTATAAAGGTATTTCATTTAAACTAATCTCTTTCATTTAATATTCTTGCCATAAGAACCCCTGATGCTGAAGCTTGGGAAAGCGAGTGTGTAACTCCTGACCCATCTCCAAGACAAAATAGGTTCTCTTTACTTGTTTCGAAATTTTCATCAACTTCAACTACTGAATTATAGAACTTAACCTCTATTCCATAAAGTAAAGTATCATCATTTGCCATACCTGGAGCAATCTTATCTAGAGCATAAATCATTTCTATTATGTCGTCTAATTGCCTTTTTGGCATAACTAGAGATAAATCTCCTGCCGTTGCATTTAAGGTTGGTTTTAAGAATGATTTTTTCATTCTTCTTTCTGATGATCTTCTTCCTTTGATAAGATCACCAAATCTTTGCATTAAAACTCCCCCACCTAGCATATTTGAAACTCTAGCTATTGATTCACCATATTCATTTGAATCCTTAAATGGTTCTGTGAATTTATTAGTAACTAATAGGGCAAAGTTTGTATTTTCAGTTCTTAAGGCAGGATCTGCATAGGAGTGACCATTAACTGTAATAATTCCATTTGTATTTTCTGTAACAACTTCTCCATATGGATTCATGCAAAATGTCCTTACAAGGTCATTATATTGCTTAGTTTGATAAACTATCTTTGCCTCATAAACTTGATCTGTTATGTGTTTGAAAACTTCTGCTGGAACTTCAACACGAACCCCTATATCAACCCTATTTTTCATTAAATTTACATCAAACTCTTGGCAAGTATCTGATATCCACTTAGAACCTGATCTTCCTGCTGCAAGAACTAGATACTTACATTTAATAGTTTCTGTTTTATTCGTATGAACATAGTAGAATCCATCTTTAAATTCAACTTCTTCTACCATAGTCATAAATTCAAAGTTTATTTTATCTTTAACTTGATTATAAATTTTTTGTAAGATTTCCCTATTTCTTTCTGTACCAAAATGACGAACCTTTGCTGTAAGAAGATGGAGATCATTTCTTAAACATTCACTTTTTAAGTTAGTATTGTCAGTAGAATATAATTTAGCATCCCCCTTATCAAAGCTCATAAGGACTGAGTCAACATACTCCATTAAATCATAGGCCTTTTTTTCGCCTATGTAGTTATGTAAGTCACCACCAAAATTAGTAGTTATATTATATTTTCCATCAGAAAGAGTACCTGCACCGCCAAAGCCATACATTATATTGCAAGGCTTACATCCTATACAATAATCTACCTTACCTTCTGTAATTGGGCATTTTCTTTGGTCTACTTTCCTACCTCCATCTATTATTAAAACAGACTTATTTGTGCCAAGCTTATTAAACTCATAAGCCATAAAAGCACCAGCAGCACCACTTCCTACTACAACTACATCAAATTCTCTCATAATCTTCCTTTCTTTTTATATAAGATATTCATACTCTAATATTGTATACTTTTATTTAAAAAATAGCTATAATTATATTATAAAAGGAGGAATTTATGAAAGAAAATAGGAAAAATTTATTACTATCATTTATTTTATTTCTTATATCAATAATTCTTGCAATTATTTATTATGATAGGTTGCCTGTAAGAATTCCTGTTCACTATGATTTTGACTGGCAGGTTGATATTTATGCCAAAAAAATTAATGCTCTATTGTTTATAGTTATATTTATGGTTCTAGTCTACCTTGCTCTTTATTTTATATTAACCCTAGATCCTAAAAGAAATGAACATGATGAGTCCTACAAACATATAAGCTTGTTAACAATTCCTATACTTAATCTTCTTATAATTGGCCTAACTATAAGAAAAACTTTTGACCCATCTTTAAATGTAGGAAGGATAATCGTAGCGGTTATAGCTGTTTTTATAGCTATAAGTGGAGTTTTCATGCCAAGAATAAAGAGAAACTATACTCTTGGAATAAGAACACCATGGGCCTTAGAAAATGACTATGTTTGGAAAAAAACTCAAAAGCTTTCTGGACTCTTACTTTTTATAAATGGAGTTTTTAGCCTGATAATTTTAGGATTTTCAGTAAAGATTGCCTTTATACTACTAACAAGCCTTTTTATTTTAACAATTATAGTTTCATTTATATATTCTTATCTAATTTATAATAACTTAGCAAATAAATAGCAAATCACTTATAATTGTGATATAATTATATAAATTTATAAAAATATTTATATAAGAGAGGAATAAAGAAAGAATGAAAATCGCATTTAAAAAGGCCTTTCCTTATACAGTACCAATTCTTTTAGGTTACTTATTTTTAGGAATAGCCTTTGGTTTACTAGCTAGTGAAGTAGGTTTATCCGCCATACAAACAGGCCTTATTTCAGCTGTAATATATGCTGGAAGTTTGCAATATGCCCTTATACCGATTTTTGCAAATCCAATTTCTTTAATATCGATAGCTATATTTAGCTTGTCTATAAACATAAGATATCTCTTTTATGGTCTTACACTTATAAGACCTTTTAAAAAGACAAAACACAAACTTTTCTTTATACACGGCCTAAGTGATGAAGCTTTTGCCCTTATAACAAGCCTTAAAACACCAAAAAATGTAAAAAGAGAAGATTTTATCCTTGCTATTGAAATTTTAAGCTATATATATTGGGTTTTTGCATGTTTTCTTGGAGGACTTTTTGGAGACTTTTTTGATATTAATACAAAAGGACTAGATTTTGTCTTAATAGCCATGTTTATGGCACTTTTTGTTGGAAATATAAAAGAGCCTAAAAAGGTAATACCTTCAATTATTGGTATTATTATTCCTTTTATATGCTTATTAATATTTGGAAGTGGTAGTTTTATGATCCCATCAATAGTTATAATTGTTATAGTTCTTCTTTTTTTCAGAAAGCAAATCGAGGAAAACAACTATGCAAAATTTTATTAAAATACTCATAACAGCAAGCCTAGTTACCTTTGTAATAAGGGCTGTTCCCTTTTTTCTTCTTAAAAATAAGGAGGTCCCTGATATAATAGATTATCTTGGAGAATATCTTCCTGCATCTATAATGGGGCTGTTGGTAGTATATGCCTTAAAAGATACAAATCTTTCATCTCCATTTTATGGGATACCAGAAATCATCGCATCTATTGTTGTAATTTTGCTGCATTTATGGAAAAAAAACCTACTCTTATCAATTGCAGCTGGAACTTTTGTTTATATGTTTTTAATTCAAACGGTATTTATTTAATTTTGCAGGATTTATCCTGCTTTTTTTTATTCTTGTTTTTCACTCTACTTTGTTATATAATTAATAAAAATTATCAATAAAAATAGAAAAGAATGGAGATAATATGAGTAAAGAATTTTCAATAACAGGAAATAAGGTCATACTTAATTTTTCTGAGCAATTTTTCAATGATGTGGATGAACTATTAGATAGTAAATCTTTTCTCGATTTAACTAAGTCATTTATATCCTATCATAAAAATGAATCATCTAGAGTTTATGCATACATAGAGCAATTTTTTATTAATTCATCTGTAGAAAATCTAGCAATAGAGTTAGTAGATATATTAAAGCTTCTTACAGTTATGAATATAGAAGAAATATCATCAAAGATTAATAAATATCATAAGCTTGATGAACAAAAAGAAGGTGTTTTAAAAATAGTTGAAGAATATTATGACTATTGGAGAAATCTGGAAAGATATTCAATAATTGAGCAAAAAAAAGACTCTCGAGGGGTTGGAGTTGTAAATTTTGTTGAGCTTAATGAAAAACTAAAAAATCTGATTCTTCAGTCATATAGAAGAATTGAAATGAATATAACAGGTGCTTGGCCAAAGGTTTATAGACAAGTTCCAGCTGCCTGTGATGCTTCAATTATGATTAGGTATTTTAATAAGGACTTGCCAGAAATTTATAATAATTTAAATAAGATTCCTTTTATCACCCAAGTTATGATAGAAACTCCTTATATTACCTATACTAAGTCTAATAAAAGGGATGGTGTGTTTGAAGAAGTATATAAAAATCCAATCTTGGATACTAATATAAATTATCCTCACTTTTTCTGCTATCCAGCTAAGGTTGGTGATAACCTAATATACATTTATTTTCACAGAGACTTGCTTACTCATGGGGTTTCTGCATCAAATCTCTTTGAGCTTGCAGAAGTAAAGGATATAGAAAATGAAAAACCAGATGCAATATATATCTATGGACCAAAAGATAAGGGAGATAGGAAAAATTCTTTCTACTATGATAAGGAAAATGAACTTTATGTAGGATATATCGCTTATTCAGATAAGATTGATTATTTTGGATACCTTAAAAAAATGGTTTTAACTTTAAACAATGTTATCAACATCAAAAAGGGCTATTTGCCAATTCATGGTGCAGGGCTTTCTGTAGTTTTACAAAACAACAAAACTGTAAATATAGTTATATTAGGAGATTCAGGAGCTGGAAAAAGTGAATCTATAGAAGCTTTCAGAACTCTCGCAAAAGATTATATTAAAGAGCTTACTATAGTATTTGATGATATGGGTTCTTTTAGAATTGAAAATGGAAAAGTATATGCTTATGGTACAGAAATTGGTGCTTTTGTAAGACTTGACGACCTAGATGCAGGCTATGCATTCAAACAAATCGATAGGTCAGTTTTCATGAATCCTGATAAGGTAAACTCAAGACTTATAATGCCTGTTGCAAGTTTTGATGAAATAAATAAGGGATATGAAGTTGATTTTTTCCTTTATGCCGATAACTACTCAGCAGTTTTGGAAAATGCTAAGTCAATCGAATTACTTGACAAAAAATCTGAAGCTTTAAGAGTATTTAAAAGAGGAGGAAGACTTGCTAAAGGAACTACAACTGAAACAGGACTTGTACAAACCTATTTTGCAAATCCATTTGGACCTGTTCAAAAAAGAGAAGAATGTGATAAACTTCTAGATTTATACTTTGATACACTATATAAAAATAAGGTAAAAGTAGGTACTATAAAAACTCAATTGGGACTAGAAAATATGCAATTTATAGGACCAAGAGCTGCTGCTGTAGAACTATTTGAGCTTATTAAAGAAATTGAAGACTAATAAAAAAGTGGATGTTACAAAGATTAATTCATTCTTTAACATCCACTTTTCTAATACATATAAAATTTATTTATTTATAAAATCAATCGTATCCTTTATAAGCTTTGGACTTATCCTACACTTATCCTCACTTACAGCACAAACTGCAAATCTTAGGCCTTGTTTATTTGCTACTATGTATATATCATTTTCCTTAAGCTTTTCTGCGATTTCCTCTGATCTATCACATGGAATAGATATGAAAAAACCACCAAAATAAGGAAGTGTAATAAGCCCTACTTCTTTAGAAGCTTCCATAAAAGCATCGGCTCTTTTTTGAAGTTTAATCCTATATTTCTCAAGCTCATCCTTATAAGATTTAGATTTTTCCTTATCTTTTTCAATTTCTGTAAGAAGGGTCATAGCAACGTGAGTTATATTTGACCAAGTTGCCCTATTTGAATGTTTCATTGAGTTAAATACAGAATCTGCTATTTCCTTTTTCTTAGATACAATTATGCAAGCTCCTGCTCTAAGACCATAGGCTGTATATGATTTACTCATAGAATATGCAACTGTAGTAAGTATATTTTCTGGTAAGTATGAAAATTTCTCAAAAAATTTCTTTTGAGAGCCATCTCCTGCAAATTCTATATAGGCTACATCTAGAAGAATTGTTATATACTTTCCTTCTTTTGCCCTATCTTTAATAATATCTATAATCTTATCCCACATTGAATCATCAATAGTAAAACCTGTAGGATTGTTAGCCGGTGAGTTAAATACACAAACTACCCTATCTCTTTTATCAAGAGCATAATCAAGGGCTAGCTTAAAGGCTTCAATATTAAAATTAAAGTCCTTATCTAAAAATTCATATGTCTTAAACTTTCTATTGAATTCTTCGCACATAGTCATATAGGCAGGCCAATACCAATTAGGACAGATTACATAATCACCTTCACCTAGAAGTGACCAAAATACATGTCTTACTGCACCTGTACCACCTACTGTAGAAATAGACCTAATAAATCCTTCTGGTCTATAGTTTCCAAAACATTTAGATATAACACCTTCTAAAAAGTCCTTATCGCCCTCTATTGCTCCATAACTTGCTATAGATCTCTTATCCATATTTTTTAAAGTATCGTATACACTATCAAAAGCAATCAGTTTTCCATCATCATCTATAAGGGCTCCTATAGTTGAATTAATAATCTTTTCTCTTCCCTTTTCCTCTATAGCTTTTTTTGCTTCACCGCCAACTTTAAAGATTGAATCTTCAAGGTTTGGCCATCTTGCATGATCAGCCAATATATTTTTTTCCATAATTTTCTCCCTATATCTTTATAATATTGTATCAGAATTTATTATAATTTTAAAGTAATACTTGGATAAATTTTTATTTTTAAGTAAAATATACAAGGAGGATATTATGGATAAAGATTTAAAAAAAGAAAGATTAAAAGAGCTTGATAAGCTATCTTATGAAGTTACACAAAATTCACTTACAGAGAAGCCTTTTTCTAGTAAATATAATAATTTTTTTGAAGATGGAATATATGTAGATAAGGTTTCTGGTGAAGTTTTATTCTCATCAAGGGATAAGTTCAATGCTGGATGTGGTTGGCCTTCATTTACCAAACCACTTGAAGATAATATAGATGAATTTGAGGATTTATCTCATGGTATGGTAAGAACTGAAGTTAAGTCAAAAGATGGAGAAAGCCATCTAGGTCATGTATTTTCTGATGGACCAAAAGAGACTGGTGGGCTAAGATATTGCATAAATGGAGCAAGTCTTATATTTATCTCCAAAGATGAACTTGAAGAAAAAGGATATGGCAAATATTTAACTTTATTTGAATAAAAATAGCAAGGCAGTCTAGATCAAAATCTATCTGCCTTGCTATTTTTATTCATAGGTTCCTTTTCTTACAATTTTTTTATCTTTCATCATAAATAAGCCATTTGAAATCACTGTATTTATATCTAAATTTTCATCAAGAAGTAGGAGATTAGCTTTATAATCTTTTTTTATTTTTCCTACTTCCCTATCAAGTTTTAAAGCCTTGGCTACATTTATAGTAAAAGGCTTTATGGCTTCTTTTAATTTTTCTCCTGACTTTACTATCTCTTTTATAGCAATAATCCCTGTATTAACTGGAGTATAGCCTATATCTAAAAGATTTCCATCATCATCATAAGTTGACCAAGACCCATATCCATCAGATGAGTAGGTTATTTTTTCTAAAACCCCCTTATCTTTTGCTTTCTTATAAGCATATGCATCATTTAGGTAATCCTTACCCATTCCAGAGGTGAGATCAATATAGCCACCCCTTTTAGCAAAGTCTAAGGCATCTTCAAAAAGTGAAGGGTCTCTATTAACGTGGGTTGGTCTAAATACAGATGTGGGAAGGTTTGAATATTTTAAAGCATCATCTATTAGTTTAAAATTAAACTTACCCCCTCCCATATGGATTGTAACATGACCTGATTTTCCTGAAATCATTCCAGCAACCCTAGCATCAGCTCCTATTCTTTGAAGTTCTTTATAATCAAGGCTAGAATCCCTATGATCATTTACTGCAATCTTGACTCCTATGAGTTGATCAATAAATATAATATCTTTTTTTATAGAACCTGTTATAGTCGGACTAGGATAAGCATAAGATCCTGTTAAACTATAAGTCTTTATTCCTTCCTTAGTTAAAGCTAGAGATTTAGCAACTAAGTTTTCTACACTTCTAGTTTCTGAATCAGTTCCTAGAAGACCGACTACTGTTGTAATACCAGCTTCTATAAGTTTTGATAAAGAAATTTCGGGAACTTTTGTATTAAATCCCCCTTCTCCACCACCACCTGTAATGTGAATATGTTGGTCAATAAGTCCTGGAATAACTATCATTTCTTTTCCGTCATATATGCAATCTACAGGATATTTCTTATCATCCTCACTAATATCTAAAATCTTATCATTGGCAATATAGATATTTGTAAGAGACTTATTTCCCACAATTTTTATATTTTTAATTAAAATCATTTGCTTTCTCTTTCTATTTTCAAAAATTCTTCCTTTTCCTTATCACTTATTTTTGTTATACCAATTCCAGTAAAGGCAAGTATTATAGCCATCATTATTCCTGTGTAATTTAATATAGCCCATGGAAGATAGGCTAAGGTTTCAACCCCTAAGGTAGCAGTCATATATGCTCCTGCTGCAGACCATGGTATAAGTGGAACTAAAACTGTACCTGAATCTTCTAAAGTTCTTGAAAGATTTTTAGGATGAAGATTTCTTTCAAGATAAATTTTTCTAAATAATTCTCCTGGTATAAGAATTGAAAGATAAGAATTTCCTGTAACAAAAGCAACTGTAAAACAAGATGCTATAGTTGATAAGATAACTCCAAAAGTAGACTTGACTCTCTTAAGTATTGCATCTAAAACTACATCAAGCATGCCAGATGTTGACATGACACCTGCAAATCCCATTGAACAAAACACCAAAACTGTAGTGGTTGTCATAGAAACAGCCCCACCTCGATTTATAAGGGTTTGAATATCATCAATGATATTAGCTTGAAAACCTGTCATTTCAATATTAAATCCATTTATCATAGAAATAAATCCATCCTTAAGACTGAAACCTTGGACAAAAACACCTATTACAACTGAAACTAAAGAGTTTACTACCATGGTTGGAAGTGTTGGATACTTAAGTATAGATCCTACAAGCATAATAATAACTGGTAAGATAAGTAAAATATTCCAATTATAAATTCCAGAAAGTTGATTTTGAATTAGGGCTACAGACTCACTACTTGTGACAGTTACATCAGCCCTAAGTCCTACAATAAGATAAACTATAATTGAAATTATTGATGCGGGAATTGTAGTATAAAGCATATGTTTTATATGTTCATAAAGATTTGAACCTGCAGCAAGTGGAGCTAGATTTGTAGTATCTGAAAAAGGTGATAACTTATCACCAAAATAACTTCCTGCAACTACTGCTCCTGCAGTTATAGGTAAGGACATATTAAGTCCTTGAGCAATTCCCATAATAGCAACACCAACTGTTCCTGCTGAACCCCAAGAGGTTCCTGTAACAGTTGATAGGACTGCTGTAATTAAAAAGGCACTTAAATATAAGAATCTAGGATTCATAATTTGTACCCCATAATAAATTATCATAGGTACAGTTCCTGAAAACATCCATGCCCCTATAAGAAATCCTACTGACCATAGAATCAGAGTTGCTGGGAGGGCTCTTGAAATCTTTTCTATAATTCCAACTTGAAGTTCTTCCCAAGTATATCCCAATTTCATTGCAATAATGCTTGCAAAAATAGTACAAAGTAAAATTATTGGCTCTGCCCTAAGTTTTAATATACCAACACCAATAGTTAAAAGAACAATCATTACAACTAAAGGTGACATAGCCTGTATAGTACTAGGTTTCTTTTTCTCTTTTTTCATATTATTCTCCATTTTTATATTTTATTTACATAATAATACAATAAAGAATGATAAAAAGTCAAGCAAAGAATTTATTAAAGTAAATTGTTAAATTAGTGGTTGTAGTCAAACTTTCCCTATTAGTATATAGAAAATTAAATGGGACTGTTGCAGAATGAATTAATCGTTCAAAATCATTACAAACTCCTCCACGACAATTTACCTACTTAAGTGGCAAGATATTCTCAAATTGTCTATGAGTAACTTTTAATGATGCAACGTTAGAAATTCATAATTTTGCAACAGCCCCATTAAATCTAAATATATAGCTTTATTTATCTTAAAAATATAAATGCTTATTTTTGACTTATACCTTCTTCTTTAGCACAATCTGCAACAGCTTTTGCCACTACATCAGCAACTCTCATATCAAATGGAGATGGTATAACGTAATCATCCTTAAGCTCTTCATCTGATATTAAACTTGCTATAGCCCTTGCCGCTGTAATTTTCATTTTCTCAGTTATGGCGCTAGCATGAACTGATAGGGCACCTTTAAAAAGACCTGGAAAAGCTAGAACGTTGTTTACTTGATTAGGATAATCACTTCTACCTGTTCCTACTACCCTTGCTCCTGCTTCTTTTGCATCTTCATAGGTAATTTCTGGATCTGGATTTGCCATAGCAAGTATTATAGGATTATCTCTCATGGATTTTACCATTTCCTTACTTATCTTATTTGGTACTGATACTCCTACAAATATATCAGCATTTCTCATAGCCTCTTCCAAACTATAGTCTTTATTTTCCTTGTTAGTTTCTCTAGCAAGTTTATTATATAAATCTTTTGAATATTCTTCGCTTTCTTTTAATATTCCTTTTGAGTTAAAGGCAAAAATATCATTTATTCCAAAATCATTTAACATTCTTACTATAGATGAGCCTGCAGCTCCTACTCCTGAAATTACTACATTACAATCTTCAGGTTTTTTTCCTACAAGTTTTAGGGAATTTATTAAAGCAGCAATTGTAACTATTGCTGTACCATGTTGGTCATCGTGGAAAACTGGTATATCTAGCTCTTCTTTTAGTCTGGTTTCAATTTCTATACATCTTGGAGATGAAATATCTTCAAGGTTTATACCACCAAAAGTAGGTGAAACTTGTTTTACAAATTTAATTATCTCTTCCGTATCATTTGTATTTATAACAAGTGGAACTGCATTTAGACCACCAAATTTTTTAAATAAACAAGCCTTTCCTTCCATTACTGGTAAGGCTGCTGCTGCGCCTATATCTCCTAAACCAAGAACAGCAGATCCGTCTGATATTATTGCAATTGTATTTGCTTTTCCTGTATATACATATGCATCTTCTTCATTTTCATGTATTTTTTTGCAAGGTTCAGCTACTCCTGGAGAATATACTAAGGATAAGTCGTCCTTATCTTCTAGTTTTGTTTTTAATTCTGTTGATATTTTTCCTTGAATTTTTTTGTGTAATTCAAGTGCTCTCTCTTTTAAGTTGTCCATTTTTTCTCCTTATACCATTTTCTCAGGTTTTACTATCTTATCAAATTCTTCATCACTTAAATAAGCTAGTTCTTTATTTGCCTCTTTTAAAGTAAGATTCTTACTAAAGGCATATTTTGCAATCTCACTTGCCTTATCATAGCCTATTTTAGGTGAAAGACTTGTTACAAGCATAAGTGATTTATCAAGATTTTCATTTATTTTTCCTTCATTTGCCACAAGATTCCTTAGAAGTTTTTCTCTAAAACAATGGATAGATTTTGAAAGAAGTGTAATAGAGTTATCCATTGAATGAATTATAAGAGGCATATAGGCATTTAATTGTAGTTGACCTTGGGTATTTGCCATAGAAATTGCTAGATCGTTTGCCAAAACTTTTATACATATCATGGTAATAGACTCAACTTGGGTTGGATTTACCTTACCAGGCATAATAGATGAACCTGGCTCGTTAGATGGTATTATAAGTTCACCTATACCACACCTTGGTCCACATGATAAAAATCTTATATCATTTGCAATCTTATAAAGATCTGTTGCCAATGCTTTTATAGCTCCGTGAACATTTACAAGACTTGATTTTGATGAAAGTTGGAAGAATTTATTTTCATCTGATTTAAGATCCATATCATATATTTTTGAAAGCTCTTTTGCCATCTCCTCTCCAAATTCTTTTTTGGCATTTATTCCAGTTCCTACAGCTGTACCTCCTATAGCGAGATACTTAAGTTCTTCTTTTACTTCCCTTAAAACTTTTAAATTTCTTTGTAGACATACCTTCCAAGCTGAAATTTCTTGAGATAGTTTTATAGGAGTTGCATCTTGTAGATGAGTTCTCCCAGTTTTTATTAACTTATCGTTTTTTTTGATTAAATCATCAAAGCAGTCAATAGTTTTTGAAACCTCTATTATGAGTTTTTCCGATAAATTTTTTAAGGTTGAAAGATGCATGGCTGTTGGAAAAACATCATTTGAACTTTGGCTCATGTTTACATGGTCATTGGGGTGAATAAGTTTTTCATCTTCATTAGCAACGTGGCTTATTACTTCATTTACATTCATATTTGTTTGAGTACCAGATCCTGTTTGCCATACCGTAAGTGGAAATTCATCATCAAATTCTCCACTTAAAATTCTATCACAGGCTTTAACAATCAAGTCTCTTCTCTTATCATCTAATTTTTTCTCAAGATTATTTACAATGGCTGCTGACCTTTTTATTGTAACTATGGCCATTATCTGAGAGTGTGGAATTTTTTCAACACCTTGAGGAAAATTTTCTAGAGATCTTTCTGTCTGTGCTCCCCAATAGTGATTGGATGGAACATTAACTATACCTAGAGAATCTTCTTCTTGTCTGTATTTCATTTCTTTACCTCAATTCAAAATTCTTCTTTAGCATAAGCTTTTAACATGTTTATAAATATTTTAGCAATTGGTCTTAACTTATGATTAGCTGAATAGTTTATCATAGTTGTCCTTGAAGATAAACCCTCCTTTAATTTAAAATAAATAACCTCTTTATAGTCTTCTTTTAGCATGGATTCTGGAAGAATTGCAAGACCTATATTTTCTCTTACACACTTTTGGGCTATAAAAATAGAATCTGTTTCAAGGATTGTCTTTAGGGTGTTTTCTGTAAACTCATCAAGCT
This sequence comes from Anaerococcus porci, assembly GCF_034090325.1. Taxonomy (NCBI): domain Bacteria; kingdom Bacillati; phylum Bacillota; class Tissierellia; order Tissierellales; family Peptoniphilaceae; genus Anaerococcus; species Anaerococcus porci. The sequence goes on along the minus strand of NZ_JAXDSU010000043.1, from coordinate 14,284 downwards.
CCTGGTATTGGAGCAGTAAATTTTGCCCTTTTTTCATTCTTATTATTTTTTGACCCATAAGTAATTTTGCATCTATTGAATGGATTTTTTTATTGTCATTTAAATTAATCTTTGAAATCAAAGGATTATCCTTTGAGATTGCAACATATACATTTTCCCTATAAAGGTTAATACTTTTTAAATCTTCATATTCATTAGTTTCATAGGTTATGGCAAAATCACATTCACCATTTAAGGCTAAGTTATTTAAGTCACTCGTCTTTGCCTCAACTAAGTTTACCCTTATACCTGGATAATTTTCATTGAAATCTTTTAAGACCTTGGATAGGAAATAGTAACTTTGATAATCAGTTGATCCCACTTTAATATTTCCTATCTTAAGCTTATTTACCTCTTCAATTTTTAATAGTGTATCTTCTTTTAATTTTTCTATTTCTTCAAGGGACTTTTTATAAATCTCACCTGCTTCAGTCAGTCTTATTGGCTTATAATCCCTATTAAAAATCTCAATCCCAAGCCTATTCTCAAGCCTTATTATATACTGACTTAAGGCTGATTGGGATATATAAATTTTCTCAGAAGCCTTTGTTATAGAACCATACTCTAAAATCGTGGATATATATTCTAAGTCCCTATCTGACATAATATCTCCTATATTTCTATATTTTTCTGAAGCTTAAGCCCTAGCCTTAAACTTTCCTTTACTAATTCTTTTTCACTATCTATAAGTGGATACTTATCTCTTTTTTCATCCTCACTATTTATAAAACTTGCCTCAGTACAACCTATAATGATATAGTCTGCTCCCTCTTCCATCATTTTTTCTAAAGTTTTGTGATATCTTTCAAAATTGACAGTACCATTTTCCTTAACATCCTTATAAATACAAGTATTAACCATCTCCTGAAGCTCATTTGATGATTTTAATACCTTTTGCTTGGATTTTTTAATCACTTCATTAAATAAGCCAGACTTTATACTTCCTTCTGTTGCAAAAAGTCCTATTGTCTTATCCTTGCCAAGTTCTTTAAGTTTTTTTTCTACAAGCTCAATCATATTTATAATTGGCTTTTTTGTAAGTTTTTGTAAATCATCATAGAAAAAATGTGCTGTATTACAAGTTATTACATAAAAATCAGGATTAAGTTTATCCACACTTTCTATATCTTCTTTTAAATATTCAAACGGATTCTCCTTAGATTTTTTTAAAATAAAAGATGTCCTATCTGGTATAGTCGCATGGTTTAAAACAATGTAGTTTAGGTATTCTTGGTCAGAATCTGGTCTGTAAGCCTTATTTAAATCATTAAGAAAATTGGTTGTAGCCAATGTTCCCATGCCTCCCAATATTACAAAAAAATCTCTCATAAAGCACCTATAAACCTACTTCTTCCATCATTGGTTTTTCGTCTGATAAATATCTTTCTTTATCAAGTAATTTCTCTTGTGTTGCTGATATAAATGTTGAAACAACGTCACCTGTTACATTTAGAGCAGTTCTAAACATATCTACTATTCTTTCAACACTCATAATAAGGCTTACGCCCTCAACCGGAAGTCCTACTGATGATAAAACCATTGAAAGCATAATCATACCACTTCCTGGAACTCCTGCTGTACCAATTGATGATAAAACAGCAGTTAAAACAACTGTTACAAGGTTACCGAAAGTTAAGTCTATACCATAAGCATTTGCTATAAATATAACCGCACAACCTTGATAAATTGCTGTACCATTCATGTTTATAGTAGCACCTAATGGGATTGTAAATGATGATATCTCACGAGGTATACCAAGAGTATCACATGATGATAAAGTTAGCGGTATGGTTGCATTTGATGATGCTGATGAGAAGGCAAAAGTATAAACTGGAAATACCTTCTTTAAAAAATGCATCGGGCTTGACTTTGATGTAAGAACTATAAGTGGTAAGTAGGCAAGAAGTATTACTATCACCATTGAACCTAAAACTGACGCTAAGAAAGTTAGTAGTGGTCCTACTATTCCAAGTCCTATGTCTGTAAAAGTTCTTGCTATAAGAGCAAATACACCAATAGGTGCTGCCTTCATTACAAGAGCAGTTACCTTCATCATAAAGTCATTTCCTGCTTCCATTAAATCTTCTAATGGTTTTAACTCTTCTCCAAATCTTCCTACTATTATACCTGTAATAAATGCCCAAAATATTACTTGAAGCATATTACCATTTGCAAGTGCTTCTATTGGGTTTTTAGGAATTATATTTACTATAGTTTCAATTAGGGTTGGTGCCTTTTCAGCATCAGCTGCAGGGGTTGATGAATTTGCAGCTTCTACAAGATTCATTCCGATACCTGGTTTTAACATTTTTGCTAAAAATAAAGCAACTGCTACAGACAATGCTGTTGTAATCAAATATAAAACTAAGGTTCTTATAGCCACCCTACCAAATTGGGAAATATCCCTCATTTGCATTACGCCTGTACCTATTGAGAAGAATACAAGTGGTACTACAAGCATTTGTAATAATCTAACAAAGCCTTGTCCAAATAGGTAAAATACCCCATCTATTAAAACTGATTGTTTAAAAAATCCATCAGGAATTATATAATGTAGTCCTATACCTACCACAAGTCCTATGAGCATAGATAAAAGTATTTTTTTAGTGGGGTTCATTTTCTTTTTTTCAGTCATATCATCCTCCAAAATTATTTTTCATTTAATTGATCCTCTTCCAAGATTCCAGGTGTAATCATTTTCTTAAAGTCAAGCATCTTATCAAGTTGATCTTCAGAAATAAGTCCTTCTTCTAATACAAGCGCTCTTATAGTTTTACCTGTATCTTGAGCTTTGTGGGCTAGTTCACTTGATTTTTCATAACCTATATGAGGTGCGAGGGCTGTTACAAGTCCTATACATTTTTCTACCTCATCTTGAAGTTTTTCTTTATTGGCTGTAATGCCATCAATGCAATTTACTCTAAGTGTATAGATTGCTCCTTTTAAGGCTCTTAAAGATTCGAAAAGTTTGTAAAATATAACCGGTTCAAAGGCATTTAATTCAAGTTGACCTGCTTCTACTGCCATTGTTACAGTAGTGTCATTACCTATAACTGCAAAAGCAACTTGATTTACCACCTCTGGTATAACTGGATTTACCTTACCTGGCATAATAGATGAACCTGCTTGTCTTACAGGTAGGTTTATATCACCTATACCAGTTTGAGGACCTGATGACATAAGTCTTAAGTCATTTGAAATCTTTGAAAGAGATGCGGCAAAAGTCTTGAGAATTGATGATGAAAAAAGAAAAGAATCAAGATTTTGTGTACCATCTACTAAGTCTTCTGCTTGTTTTAAATCAAGTCCTGTAATCTCTTTTAAAACACCTACAATTTCTTTAACATAAGTACTATCTGCATTAAGACCTGTTCCTATTGCAGTAGCACCAAGATTTACTGAAGATAAGATTTCTATTGCACTATCCATCCTCTTATAGTCTCTTTTTATAGCACATTTATAAGCGTTAAATTCTTGCCCTAAACTAATTGGAACAGCATCTTGTAATTGAGTACGACCCATCTTATAAACATCTTTAAATTCTTCAGACTTTTTTTCTAAAGATGCTAAAAGATTTTCACACTCATCTTTTAATTCAATAAAATATCTAATAAGTGCAATTTTTCCACTTGTTGGAATAACATCATTAGTAGATTGACCCTTGTTGACATCATCATTTGGATGAACCATGTCATATACACCAAGTCTTCCTCCAAGTTTTTCATTTGCAATGTTTGCAATAATTTCATTAGCATTCATATTATAGCTTGTTCCAGCACCGCCTTGAATAGGATCAACTATAAAATTATCTCTATATTCTCCATCTAAAAGCTTGTCGCACGCATACAAAATAGCATCCTTTTGCTCAGTTGTTATCAAATCAAGCTTTTCATTTTCTATAGCACAAGCTTTTTTCACTTCAATTAAAGCATCTAAAAACTTATCATCAGCTTTAAGCCCTGTTATAGGAAAATTTTCTTCTGCTCTTTTGGAATTGGCACCATAATAAGCATTTTCTAAAATATCCATCTCACCTACTGAATCATGTTCTCTACGAAACCTAGTCATTTTATCCTCCATTCGATTATAATAAATAAGACCTAATGTTTACAAATATTATTATATTGTAAACGTTTTTACATGTAAAATTATAACTTTATCATATAATCCATAAGCTTAAACTTATATACCTTGATTTGAGAATGTTAAAGACTTGCAAATTTCTAAAATTTTATAAAACTTTTAGAAAGATATTTAAAAAATTCAAATAAAACATTTTTTATTTGATAAGTATTTACTTGTTTACTTTTATCAAATAAATTATAAGAAAATTTAATTTTCAAAAATTATGCTGTTGAAAATAGATATTAAATACTATAAAATTTTAAATAAAAAAAGAAATGTCTATAAAACATCTCTCTTTTTTTAATATGGTGCAGGATAGAAGTATAAAACCTATAAGTGATTAACAGGTTTCTATGGTTGGATAACTACAAAAAAACTACAACTATTTTATTAAAAAATGTACGTTGGTAACCTATTAGTAACCAAACAATAATTATTTTTAGTTAACTTACAGCTATGAACATAAAATTTTATACAATTACCTCTACTTATCGCTGGTTGTATTTTTTGTTAAGAAAATATAGCATAAACATCTTATAAACGAGTAAAACAAAGCAATACGTTTTATTTTAGCCTATAAGCCAATCAAACAATCAAGTATACCAATAGTATTACTTTAAAAATAACTTTAAGTTTTTTATATACAAATAACCACAAAAAAAAGACACTTCCCATAAGTGTCTAAATAAATTATTATAAATAAAAAAGTGAGACATAATGCCTCACTCCACTTAAACGGGCGTACTTATAATTACGCTTAACATCTCTGTCCAAAATAAGTGTAAACAGTGTTATCTGTACTTGCAATATACATTTTCTTTTGTTAGTATCTATCATTATCAAAATACTTAATTAATTTTATTATAATTAGAATTATCTTTTTTATTACTTTTTATAAAAACTACTATTAGACCAGCTAATGGCGTGAGTAATGTAACTAATCCAGCCACACTTTTATCATTATAAATCAAAAATGCACCTATAAATATAGCCAATACACAAACTATTAGTCCAGCATATGTTCCTCTTTTATTAGCTTTAAAGTTTTCTTCAATTGCATACTGTTCCATACTTATACTATGTTCTTGGTCTTTTTCTGCTAATTTTAAAATTCTATCTGGAAAAGAGCTATCAATATTCCCATAACCTTTTAAAATATCTGGATGAGGCAATGGGCCTGCAAACATCTGTTCCATTTGCTCCATATGCTGAACTGATAATGTAGAGTTTTCCTCAATCAACTCCATAACTTCTTTAGGATTTTTCATAAAAGAACTACTAATTATATTAATTTCATCATCAGTTAGACTTTCTAAACCATTTATGCTTTTTTCTATATCTTCATTATTTATAATCTCTTTTTCCGTCATTAATAAATTTCCTCAAAGAATTTCCTACTTTTGTAAATCCTGTTTTATATGAATATGTTTCTATTTGGCCTAAACGGTCTACATCATTGTATTTATTTAACAAACCAAACATATCAAAAGATTTCAAATAACCTAAACTAAAATACTTAGTTCTATCAATTTTAAAATCTTGTTTATTTAAAACCTTCATTAAATATCCCTCCTACTCCTCCAACATGGATATTAATCACTATTATTATACCAATAAAAGTAATTACTTTTCAAATTAAAAAAGACCACCAGCCAAAAGCCAGTGGTCATTTTACAATTACTTAATCAAATCTCGTTTATATTCATCTTTCTTTACAAAAAGATTCCACCCCTCTAAGGTATTAATACTCAAATCTCTACAAGGCTTATCCAATAAACCAAGTTCAATATATTTTTTGGAAATAATCTCAGTCAAATCTTCTTTTAACTTCTTATCCACAAAAAACATATTCAATGACCTTTCAAGGTTTATCAAATTGTAAGACCTAAATTATTTAAAATATTATCCATTCTTAAACTCCTTTTAAATTTAAACACTTTAAGCGACTACATATGTAATCGCTTATTAATTTCTAATATAAATTTTTTAATAAATATCTTTCACTTATTTTATAAGATAGAGGTCGTTTATTCACAACATCTATATAATCTAGTTCTGCTAATTTTTTCAAAGTTTCTTTAATTCTATTTTCTGGAAATCTCTCGCGACTTAGCATTTTTATTATTTCTTTTCTACTGAAAGGTGGATTTGATAAAAATAATGCACTTGGCAGAAAACCCACTAATGTTACCTTTTCTATTTCTTTTGGTATATTATTATCATTTTCTATCTTTTCAATCAAACTATCTATTTTATCATTCTTATCAATAAGATTTTCAATCATTTCTTCTTGGCCTTTAATGAGCATATTCAAAAAAGTGTCCACAAAGAAGTTTAATTCACCTTTATTAATTGAGTTATTAGTTTTATCAAAAGCCTTATAGTATTTTGCTTTTTCTAAATAAGATCCCCTAGATAAAGATAATGCAGTTAAATAAGAATATTGATTTTCTAAATATATACTTGATAAAAACCTACCAGTCCTACCGTTTCCATCATAAAAAGGATGAACATATTCAAAATAATAATGACAAATAGCAACCTTTAATAATAAAGGTATCTTCTCATTATTCAAAAAAAATAGCATTTCTTCTAAGTCTTTTATTATATTATCTTCTCCATCAATACCACTGTGTATTATTTCTCCACTAACAGTTCCTTGCTTTTTAACATGAACAGAATCTTTTCGAAAAATTTTACCATCAGGTAAATCTTCTTTTGAAACTTCCCCATCAATAATTTTATCGTATATCTTCCTAATATCTTTGCAACTTTCAGGCAAGCTTAATTTCTTTTCAATTAACAGTAGATAAGAATTTATAGTGCTGTTGAATCTTTCTTTTTTATTGTCTTCTTTTGCTAGCATTCTATTTGTAGAATAAATAATCTCCTCTTTAGTCGAATTTACTCCCTCTAGTTCATTACTACTCTGTAATTCACTAGCTATAGCATCAATAAGCAAATATTGACCTACATCAGGTGGAAGTTTTTTTTTAAGATCCATAAGCACGTAATCATTTTTTCTTATTTTATCCATCTTATTTTCACTCTTTATATTTGGAATAAAATATAGAGGATATTCTTCTCCCCTTGACTTAATTTTTAGATTCGTAATCAAAGATATCTCGTTATTTATTCTTTTTTGATATACTTCTTCCCGCTTATTCTTATTTTTATAATAAATTTTATACAAATAATCCATATTTATCACTCTTAATTAAAATATTATATAATATTTTACCATATTGCAGATAAATTTCCATATAAATTAAAAATAAGACTTCTTTTTACTTAAAACACTATCCAAGGTGTCGTATCTCCACTTAATTTCCTGTAGGCAACATATCTTCTAGCTCCGCTCCAAGCAATATAGCTTATCCACCTGTATCCGTCGCCCTCATACACGCTGTCATAATTTATTCTTTCACCTTTGCCATATTGTGCAACTATTGCAGAGTTTGTACTTGCATCTGCTCTGACATTGCATATGGCTTGGGTAACTCCATACCAGTTTTCGTTTTTAATAAATTTCTTGTCGTTTGAAGATGATTGCTTAATTTTAGGTTTAGGACTAGATACCTCAAGTTTGTCATTTCCTACATATCTAAGCACACAATTCCAAGGGTAGTTTCTGTATCTTCTTACCAAGATTTCTCCACCCGTTTGGTCTCCTGTTTGTCTACCTACAATTCCGCCTCTTTCGTCTATGCTTGCTTCTGCTGTTTGGTAATTGCCTATATACATTGCTGTATGGTATTTGTGGTTTAAGAGTACATCTCCCCTTTTCATTCCGTTTGCGTTATATAGATTAACTTGATTTGTAACATCTTTAAATCCACATTTTAAAAAGACATTGTACATATTGCCTGTGTAAGTTGCTCCTTTACTCTTTACAGGTACACCTGCATATTGGTAAGCACTTATAACTAAACTAGAGCAATCATAATCACTCCAAGTGTTTAGGCTACCCCATCTGTTATATTGGCTGTATCCGTGTCTATTGTCGTTTGCTACATTAATCATATATTTTACAGCTGTTTCAATTTTACTCATTTTCCCCTCCTTTTTGTTTTGTAACTTCGTCTTCTATACTTTGATTTATATAAGAGTTAAAATCTCCATAAGCCTTTTCTAAAATTTCCCTAGATTCTTTATCTAGTATCTTATTAATCTTACTTTTTGTTTTGTTCCATGCTTCTTCTTGTTTGTCTCTATCAAATTTCCCTGCTTTTTTAAGATCTCCAACAAACTCTTGATTAGTCGCAGATACGCATTTTGTAATTATATCTAATAGCTTGTAGCTTGCTTCTCTTACTTTTATATTTTCAATTTTTTCTATCTTTTCTTTGCTTAAGTTACTTAAATATACAAATACATTTGTTAAAACTAATATTCCTACGCTTACTAAAATTTTTATTAAAATATCATTCATTTTTTGCTCCTTGTGAGGTTCCTTGTTAAATTGTATCGTCTATTTTCCAACACTTTATCCACATCATGTTATTTAATGTATTGATTCATGTGTACTTAAAAAGGACTAGAGAAATCTAGTCCTAAGCACTTTTATCCATGTCCTCTGCTATATCGTCAATTTTATTGTTTAGAATCGTAACGTCTTTTTGTATTTGGTTTACCCCTTGCTTAATCTCAGCAAGGGCAGTTTGAGACGACGAACTATGCACCTCCAACTTATTATTAAGCCCACATAATTCTTGATTAGTCTTTTCAGCCCCAACAGCAAATTTCTCACTAATCTCAGCAAGCTTATTGTTACTATCCCTTTGAATAGCCCTATCTTCCTTGCGTTCTTCCCTTTTAATCCTGGTATCATCCATATAGGTTTTCAAAAAAATTCCCGCAATGACAATTAAAGGACCATTCTTAACTAATGCACTCAAAAGTACACCTAACTCCATAGGGTTCCCCCTTTCCTTACCTTAAACAAAAAACTACTTCTTATCTTCACTAACTCTAGGAGTCATCTTAATCATCATAACTTGCTCATCACTAAGTAAGTTTAACTTCTTGGCCATATCAAGATAAGACTCCTCAATCTTCCTTTCTGCCCAGCAGAACATACAATACTGAAAGAACCACTTATTCTCCATCATCACCCCTCCTTCCTTTAATATCCCTAAAATCTTTAAGATTAAAAAATCATAATCACTAAGCTTCATTTTTTCATTAGGTAAGAGCATATCAACCATATATTCGCTCATATTTACCCCCTCAACCCATTTATCACCATCAAACTTAGGTTTGATATATCTTTCATTAGGTTTTATAAGAGTATATTTAAAATCATGCTCTACATTGGTATCAATCTCCAAGCTCCCAATAAAAAAACCCATATCATCCAAGATATAGGCTAACTTAAAATTTACTTTATCAAACACATCTACCAATCAGCATCACCTGCCCTATAAATCATATCAATCTCAAACGCATCTCCAACGCTTGGGCTATAAGAATTACCCTTTTGCCCAATCCAAGTAATACCTCCACCAGAAGTGATACCCAAACCTACAATTACATACCCTCCATTTTGTGCCAAAATAGGTAGCATAACCTTAGGTCCCCAACTAGCAGGCACACTGCCCCAAACACTCCACCTATTAGTTGGATTAGCACCACTTATCTTAACCTTCCCCCACAAATGCACATGGCCAAGAGGATCCCTAGTAGCTTTAATATATCCACTAAGACCATTCAAAGATACATCAAAAGGCTTATTTTGACTAGAATTGTATGGAACTAGCTTATCCTTAATAGCAATATTATTCATAAAAGCAACATTACCATTAAAGAACAAATCTTTTCCCCAAGTCCCAAACCAATTAGTTCTTACACCTTTTATTATGAAATCTAATCTTGATCCAAAATCTCCACAAAACTCAGCTTTCTTCTCTCCATCTCCATCAACTTTAATAATTCCATCAACTTCAAGACCCTTGTCAATCTCAGGAACCTTCCCAATCCCTACAACTGCTTTATTTGCTCCAATTACTAAAGATTGACTAGTTGCAGGTATAGTTGACAAGGCCTGGTGTCTTTTAAATTTATCAGCTATGGATAGCCTCACATCATAGGCCTTAAAGTCATCAAAACCTCCACCAAGGGAAATCGTCGAATTAAATTTTCCATTTCCAACTGTAGCTGCATATACATTTCTCCAGGAATTTGAATCTTTTTCTGCCACATCTACTTTTACGGATAAAGGATTTTTATTATCTATTACTGTAGATGTTATGGCCATCCTTGCACTTGCGTATTTGCTATTAGATTGGTTTCTGTAGGCATTAAAAAAAGATATGTTAGGCAAGTTATAAGGATTTAAATTAATAGTCCTTGTTGTGCTTGCACTCATATCTCTACTGTCGTTTACTGTTATTTTTACACTTTGACTTCCCGTTAAATTAATGTCTTTAATTATAGCATCTTGGCCAGAAATATTATAGGGTCCTATACTTACATTCACACTCTTAATGCTAGCCCCATATTCCCCAGTTCCACTTGTTTTTATCCTCAAATCTGTTAGGTGTTGGTAAAATGGACTAGATCCTATTATATTAATTTTATTTTGGTTAGCTTCTGTAATGTTTACACTATCAATGCTTGGACCTGCTGAACTTGGTACATTTAAAGTTAAATTTTTTGAAGATGTACCTATTCTTGTATTTCCATCATATGTTTCTAGGGTAAAAGTAAGGTTCATGTTTTTTAAATTCTTCATGTAATTTGTCATCACATTTGTGGAATTTGACCAATTCACAGAGTTAGAAGATGTTTTATCTACAATTGTTTCACTATTTCCAGAATAAGATACTTTTACAGTATGGGTAAAAGAAGAAACTTTTTTATCAATAGCAATTTTAACATCATTTCCTGCATAAATGCTTGTTATATTAGTTCCTGAAGAATTTTGCAAGGAAAAGGAAGATGCTCTAGGAATTTTAGATAAGGAAAAATTTCCAGAAACATATCCTGTTGCCGAAGTCGACCAAAGACTAGCAGAAAATGAAAAGGACTTAGACCCATCTTCATTATGTTTTACTGTAGTAGTACCAGAAGCTAATTGCTGACTTCCTCCACCCCTTAAATCAAAATCTCTTCCTGTCTGATTATGAACAGTTGATCCATTTATTACTACACTTGTTTTACCTGTATGATAATTATTCCAAAATCCATAACCTCCAACACCCTGTATGTATAAATTATAATATACAGTAGATGTATTATTAGCTATATTTTGGCTTTGTTGTCTTATTTCTAAATGTATGGTTCCTGTACCATTATTAATCGTCTTGCTATATGTTGCCATTCACACCTCCTAGATATTAGGACTTATTACAGTAAATTTATTTCCATTTAAATCCACCTTATTTGCCAAATGGTAACCAAATTCAAAGGCTCCTGAAACTTTTAAGTTTGGTGTTTCTGTTTGGTTGTTTGCAAATCTTGCAACTACTTTCGTACCGTCTGTAATCTCCAAGGCATTATTAATAAGTCTTAACCTTACTTGTTCACCTTCTTTTCCAATTAAAACTCCCTCTTCTCCAAAATGTAGGTAGGTATTAATAGCTTCTAGAGATAATTTCCCTGCTCCTACATTGACTTCAATTATACTTAGCCTATCTTCTAGACTTAAGGCGTTAGAATCAATGGCTGTTTTTAATTGGTCAAGGTAGGCTTGTTGTTTCATAAGATCTATTTTGTTTTGGTTAAGTTCTTCCGCTGTTGGATACATTGCAAAATGTACTTGCAAGTCCTGTAGACTTTCTTCGCTAGCTTTTTCTGATATTGCGTCATCTACATCTGCATAACAAGGAGACCACTCAATAGCAGGAATATCACCTCTTGTAAGAGTTGCCCATTCAATCGATACCTTATTACTATTCTTATTCTCCCCATTACCGTTAGTGTGTGTATATAACCTTAAAGTCGGTGGGTTTGCTTGTTCATAAGTTTGTCCATTGTATAATATTTTATCTTCCCAGTTAAACGTAGATGTATATATCGCGTATTCTTGAGATTTAGATAGCTTAGTCCACCAATCAAGCTCAATCATTCCTCCAGAGTTAAATACCATAAGTTTATCATCTTTTTCCAACTTTATCTTACAAGTAAAAGTCATAGTTTCACCAGTTTCTGGCGTTTCACATAAAGTCCAGTGCCCAGACCTATACTCTACATTATCTACAATAGGCACATTAGACTTTCTCAAAAGATTTTGACCTATCTTACCAGTCTTTCCATCTCGACCAGGAGGACCAGCTACACCTTGCTTTCCAGCTTCTCCCTTATCCCCTTTATTACCTTTAACCAATTGCCAAGTATATTTACTAGGGTCAGTAGAGTCAGACTTAGTATAGTCTGTATAAGTACCAATATAAGCCTTATCACCAGCTTGAGAAGTTGAAAATCCACTTGTGCCTGTAGAATTATTAGCCCATGCCGTGTGAAAATATGGTGTTTTACCATCAGCCCCAGCCTTCCCTGGTATTCCCTGACTTCCGTCCTTACCAGGCTTTCCATCATCTCCAACATACTTAGACCATTCATATTTACTAGGATTTATGGAATCAGTTTTTTCAAAATCTGTATAAAATCCTATATACTTCTTTCCATTAGTTGCTGTTAATGTAAATCCTACAGCACCATCAGAGCTATCCGCATAAGCAAAATGCATGTATGATGTTTTACCATCAGCCCCAGCTTTACCTGGCATACCATCCTTACCATCTCGACCAGGAGGACCAGGAGTAAGTTCAATAAGCTCTAAATCTCTTTTAGTAACAGTATCTTCCCACCTGTCCCCCTTCCAAATTCTTTTAAACTTTGTTTCTCCTTCTTCCCATTGCCACACATCTCCCCACATTAAAATTTCTCTATTTGGTTCTTCTTTTTGCTTGTAAATTCCTATAGATAAATTTTTAATGGTATAAGATGCTGTAGCAACTGCCAAGTCATCAAGCATTGCTGAGCATACAAAAGTTGCTTCTAATTCAATATCACTTCTACTAAGTTCAATAAAATGTTCATTAAAATCCTTATGATTTTCATTCCAATCTTCATCTTTAATTACTAATTTATCAGGATATTTGGAAATTCTCTCCCAAATATATCCATCAACATTTGCCGACTGGTCTATTCCTGCCTTTGTAAGCTTTGCAATTAAATTTGTATCAACTATATCATCTTTAAAAACATTTCCTGAAGATGATTCAAGACTCATTAGATAAGGTTGGTTTTCAAAGGAATATTTAAAATCTTGTATATTACTTTGTAAATTTAAAAGTCTTTCAGCTATTCCACTTGTTTTTGGCACAAAATTAGCAAAAACAGCACGATCTATATAATCATTTGTGCTTGAAGTAGTTACATCAACTAACCTTGCTTCTAAATAAAGGGCTGGCGAATAATCGTGGTCAATAATTCTAACCCTATCCCCAATATCAATTTCTTTGGGAATTTTATCAGGATTTACATCATAAGAAATTTCAGGCTCATTATTTTTCTTTAATTGATTTAAACATTCATCAAAGAGTGTTTTTTGACTTGTAGCTTCTGATTCATAAACTCTTGATAAGTACCTACCCTTAGTATTTGGCTTTGACCAAATTGCATTAGCTTCCCTATCACAGACCCTACCATCCTTATCTACAAAATATCTTCCATCATCATACTTGTAGCCTTTTAAATTTGTTTCCTTTTCAACTTCTTTATTTTCTGTAACAGTTTCAAGAACTTCCTTTGTTTTATTTTTTGTTGGAGCAGCAGGTCTTGTATACCTTTCAGACCCTTTCATTATATTAGCTATTTTATTGTGCCAATTTGGGTCGGTTGCGTATTGGTGTACTCCATTATTATTTCTCATTTTGTATAATGTTGTTTGCTTGTAAGAAGAGTTATAATAATTTTTTGCAATCCATTTTGCACCATTAATTATTCCAGATGCAAGCCCAGAGTTTGAAAAGTTTTTAGCATTATTTGGATCATTGTCAAAAGCCCCGATTCCAAAATAATTATTATATCTTTTTGCTATATTAGACCTACCCCAGCCAGATTCTAATGCAGCATGGGCTAAAATATATCTCGCATCTAATCCTGATTGTTTTTG
>NZ_JAXDSU010000075.1:0-40656 GCF_034090325.1 Anaerococcus porci | reverse complement strand
TTATAATATTTTTTAACTAAATTAATATCATATCCTCTATCGAGGCACTCAAGCAATCTATATACAATTAAGCCTATAAGCTTATAATTTACCAAGACCTCTCTATGTTTTTTACTTAAGTTTATATCTTTATCATTTATTATTCTATTAACGAAATTAAAGTCCTTGTCAATTTTTTCTATTTCAAAATTAGATAAGGCTTTTTCATCAATCTTATTTATGTAAGTAGTAAGAAAATATTGAACAAGATTTATATTTTTTGTCTTTGACATAGCTTTTATAAAAAAAGAAATGTCTTCTCCCCATGAAAGATCTTCATAAAAGTAAATATTGTTTTTTCTAATAAACTCTTTTTTAAATACAAAAGTAGAAGTATGAAAATTATTTTTTCCTAGTATGTAGTTATAAAGGATATCCTTACTAATAAATTTAGTCTTACTTTCTCTTTTTTCATAATCATCTTCAATATAATATCCGCATATAGCTATATCACCATCATTTTCTCTTATAATGCAAAGCATTTTTTCTACAAAATCCACCTCGTATAAATCATCAGAATCTAAAAATGAAATATACTTTGTTGTAGATTTCTTAATCCCAAGGTTTCTAGCTGATGATACTCCACCATTTTCCTTATATATATATCTTATATTATCATAGTCTTTCATTAAAGATTCTATAACTTTTTTGGAATTATCAGTTGAACCATCATCAATTACCAGAATCTCAAAATCTTTACAGGTTTGATTTTCAATAGATAGAATTGTATCTTTAACCTTATCTTCCCTATTATATAGTGGTATTATTACAGTAAGTTTATCTTCCATAATTCCTCCAAAAAATTAAAACTTTCAAATTGATGAAAGCTTATTAATGATCATATTCTATAAACGATATTACCTTATAATCTTTTAAAACTTCTCTACCTCCAAGTTCTGTTAGTTCTATTAAAAACTCAAAAGCTACTATCTCTCCTCCTAGGGATTCTATAAGTTTAGCTGAAGCCATTGCTGATCCACCTGTTGCTATAAGATCATCAATAATAACAACCTTATCTTTCTTGTTGATAGCATCCTTGTGAATTTCTATTTCACTTTTTCCATATTCTAAATCATATGAAATAGATTCTATATCTCCTGGGAGTTTACCTGGTTTTCTTATTGGTACAAATCCAACACCTAGTCTATCAGCTAGTGGTGCTCCAAAAACAAATCCTCTAGATTCAATTCCTACTATATAGTCAAATTCTAAATCCTTTAAGGCATCTTCCATAAGGTCAAGCGTTTCTTTATAAGCCTTTTTATTCTTAAGTAGTGTTGTTATATCCTTAAATGATATTCCTTCTTTTGGGTAGTCTTCAATTACTCTAATAGTTGCTTTAATATCCATTTTTTCTCCTTTTACTCTTCTAATAGGTAATTATACAATACTTGGTTTCGAATATCTATAGTAGCTTCTGAATCTGGAATATAATAAGAAATTCCGTCTATAGTATCTGGATAGCCAGGTATTGTATATGTAGTGATTTGGGCTTGAGATATATTTTTAAAAGCCCATCCAAATGATAAGAGATTTTTATAATTTATATTTGTATCCATATTTGAGCTAAGTTTCGAAAATACCATTGGTATTCTTAAAAGCTTGCTAGGTTTTGATAGTTCGCTTATAAATTGAACTAGAAAATCTTGTTGGGTTGCAATCCTTCCTAGATCTGCATTTGAATATCCCTTCCTAAATCTTACATAGTTAAGGGCTTCTTGTCCATTAAATCTATGCAAACCAGGTTCTATATCTTGAGCATTTGCTATAGGTTCTTTTACATCTATATCAATGCCACCTAAAGCATCTACTCCATCTACAACAGCTTGAAAATTTACTTCACAATAATAATCGAGATCTATTCCAAGAAAATCTCTTATGGTTTTTATTGTCATATCCATACCACCATAAGAATGTGCTGCATTTATTTTGTCTAATTCTCCTTCAATATATACCCTTGTATCTCTTGGTATAGAAATTATATCAATAGTTTTTGTAGACTTATTCATCAATACAAGCATTAGGGTATCAGTTCTAGTATTAGTCTTCTCGCCTGTAGAGTCTACTCCTGCAAATAAGAAGAAGAGTTCATCCTTATGTCTTTGTTCAATTGTATTACCATCAGATAAATCATCGCCTATAAAATTATTTTCATTTTTTACAATACTTGATGATATAAGACCCTTTATTACAAAAATAGCTAAAAATAGAGTAATAGCCATTAATATAATAAGGATTAATTTTATAATAGTTTTTTTAATGTTTTTCATAAAATCCCCTTAAAAGAAAAAACTTGAAAAAATATATATAATTAAGCCAGCTATAGTATTTCCACAAGCTATTACAAGAAAAGATTTAATTCTTCTTAGTCCAAGAAGTGATGCAATTAGAGAGCCCATCCAAACTCCTGTACCTGGAAGTGGTATGGCTACAAATAAGAACAAACCTAGATACTCATATTTTTCTATATTATCCTTTCTCTTAAAGGCTTTTCCTTCAGCCCAATCTGCAATTTTTTTTAACTCTTTTCTTTCTTTCATCCAATCAAAGACTGGCTTAATCCACAATAGTATAAAAATTGCAGGTATAGTTGAACCCATTAATGATAATCCATATGCTTCAAATGGAGTAAAATCCATGGCAAGACCTATAGGAATAGAGCCTTTAAGTTCAATTAAAGGAAGCATAGATATAATTAATAGAGCTATTTCATTAGAAAATGATGTTCTAATTAAATCTATTATACTCTGCATATATTCTCCTTTTTTATTTTAATATCATATTTTAACAATCTTATTATATCATAATTTATAAGAATATAGCATTTATCAAGAAAAAACCCCGAAATCTAGAAATGATTTCGGGGTATTTTTATTTTGAAGCTTCATTAAAGTATTTAGATGATTTAGTATCTTGTTTCATCTCATAGTAAATTAATGAATTGAGCTTATTATTTCTTTCTTCAAATTCACTATCATCATTAACCTCTTGACCATTTTTATCATATATTTGCTTTGTACTAATTATTGGATAATCATCTTTCATATCAAGCATATATTTTTGGTAGGCTGAAAGCTTGATACCACCTGCTTTTTCTAATAGATATGGTGTAAGGTAGTTAAGTGATATATTTACATCCTTTTCTTCTTCTATATCATAATTTGCCCATATAGTTAAAGGTGTATCGAAAACATCTGCATTTGTATAATCTCCACCATCTTTAATCAAATTCATGAAAGCGTCATAGTTTTGTGGTTGGTGATCTCCAAATATGGCTATGATTGTAGGCTCATCATAATTTTTAAAATATTCTACTAACCTTTCTAAATCCTTATCTGACTCTTTAACTAAATTCACATATTGGTTAACACCTTGATCATCTATACCTGTTGGATTTTCAACTTTTACATCTCCTTCATAGTTTGATACATAGCCACCATGGTTTTGCATGGACACCAAATAATAAAAAAGTGGCTTTTCTGACTTATTTTCATACTTATCAATTATCATATCATAGGCAACAGAATCTTTCATAAAACCACTTAATGGCATAAAACTATCAGATTCATTATTATAATCGTCTATAAAAGCTATATTTTTAAAGCCTAGGTTTGGCCAAACTTCTTGTCTAGAATAGTTTGTCGGCTTATTTGGGTGAGTTATAAAGGTTTCATATCCTTGGTCTTCAAGAACTCTTGCAACGGATGTATGACCATCTTTCACATATTGTTGGAACGGATAAGCACCTAAAGGGAAAAAAGTTAAAGGAATAGAAGTCAAAGCTTCATATTCTGAGTTAACAGTACCCCCGCCTAAAACCGATACATAAACATTTCCTTGTATAGCATTTTCATCTAAAGACCTCTGAAATCCTATAGGGTTTTCACTAATTTCTAAATTCCCTTTCCCATAGTAGTCAGCAAGAGCTTCCGATTGAATTATTATTATATTAGGTTTTTTATTATCTTTTTCTCCTATATCCTTGTTGTAATATTCTTCTAGGGTATTTTCAACTTCTTTTTCATCATATCCTTTAGGAGCAGTTATTATTTGATTAGCAAAAATCCTATAGAAACTATAAGGTGAACCTTCAACATAATAAGTTATGGATGGTCTCCATAAATTTACTCCTACTCCATTTTGTTTTATAAAATAATTTATGCTTGTAACAAGTATTATGGCAAATACTGTAGAATATGCGATAAATTGCTTTAAGTATGAAAGCTTACTTATATTAATCTTAGCTTCTTTTATTGAAATTATAATCAAAAGCCACATTGAAGCTAAAAGATACGCCATTAAAGACATAGGATTTAGAGCAATTGTAGTTTCTTTAGCAACATCGGCTGCAACCCCTAGCGAGCTTAAAAAAGCAGGTATGAGTGGTGAGTCTCTTAATATAAATAAGGCATCATTGGCTATACCAAATGCAATAGAAATTAAGAGTACAAGTACCATGGATAGTCTTTTCTTTCTAGATACTATATAAAGTAGTACTTGAATTAAGAAAAGTATAAGAGCATTTATAAGTATATAAACAATCTCCATAGACATAAATTCTGGATTATAGGCTGACTCTAATATATAAAAAGATACAAATGGATTTATAACAAAAAGTATCCAATTAACTATGGAATATTTTTTATCATCCTTCCTATTCTTATATACACTTCTTATCCCAAGACTTAATAAAAATACCATGAGTATAAGAGCAATCATGTCATTGAATGTATAAGGTGTACTAAAGACTGTAAATGTGCCAGTATTTGATATATGATCTTTTATCTTATACATTCCAAATATAGATATAGCTAAAATCACAAAATCTATAATATAATCTTTTAATCCATAAGCTAATTTTTTAATTGGATTTTTGGATGCTATTAACTTATTTATTAAACTATATAAGAATATATAGAAAAATCCTATAGCAAGTATTGCAATTAAAGTTTGTATCAATACAGATACAAGACCTGTATAAGAGATATCTACATATGATTGATTATCTGATGAGTTTGCATACATGGTCATTGTATGGTCTGTGAGATAAGTCATAACAGCTTGGGAATAAGCTGGATTTGTAGCAAAGTTTACTGTTAAGTCATCAAATAAAAGCTTTAATGGTGGTTTAAATTTAATATGGTTTCCTTCACTATATCCATTTGTTTTTATTGGATAACCTGTTTCAGTATTTGACTTTTCCCACCCCTTAATATCCATATTATCAAGGTTAAGTAATTTATCTCCTATATAAATCGAATAGATTTTAAAATTATCCGAATCTTTTGTAATATTTGAAGTTTGTTCAATTATGATTTCTTCATTTGTAAACGCTTTAAAGGAAAAATCTTTAATAAAAGATTGCAAAAATAGAATTACAATTAATGAAATTATAAATGAAAAAAATTTTATCTTTCTTTCTCTACTAATATTAATCCCCTCTTTTCTTGTCTGTTAAATAAATATATGTTAATTATAAATTTTGTGTAAACTTCGTGATATAATTATATATTATATGACAAATTATGTAAATATAATGTTTTTATAATAAGAAATCCTATCTATATGGATTTAGTGACATAAAGGAGTTATATGTTAATAGATAAATTAGACCAATATATAGAAGATAATTATTATTCATTTGCTATGCCAGGACATAAGAGAAATAAGAATATATTAAATAAAGCATTACCTTATGATAGGGATATAACAGAAATTAGAGGATTTGATAACCTAAATGACCCCAAAACTATATTTAAGGATATGGAAGATAAGCTTAAAGAAATATATAAGTCCTTTGACTTTATCATTTCTACAAATGGATCTACTTGTGGAATACTTTCATCCATTAGGACACTAACAAGAAAAAATAAAAATATACTTGTCCAAAGAAATTCCCACAAGTCAGTCTATAATGCCATAGAAATTTTTAATTTAGATGCAGATTTTATAGATTTACTTATAGATTGTGATATAGCTTATGATATAGATTATGATGATTTAGAAAACAAGTTGAAAAATAAGGATTATAGTGCCATAGTTTTGACATCACCCTCTTATGAAGGATTTATGCTTAATTTAAAAAGAATAAGAAAAATCTCAAAAAATACCAAGATTATATTAGATATGGCACATGGATCTCACCTAATTCTTGATAAATTATATGATGAATTAGATTTTGATATTGCAATTACTTCTTTTCATAAGAATCTATCTGCTCTAACTCCTGCTGGTGGAGTTATAATAAATAATAAATCTATAGACAAAAAAGAAGTAAGACGAAATATGGCTATTTTTCAAACATCTTCTCCATCATATATAATTTGTCAATCCATAGATGATATGATAGATAATTTTCAAAAGTTTTATATGCTGTATAATAGCTTAAATGAGAATTTAGATGACTTATATAATATTAAACTTTCAAATCTTAAATTCATTAATAATAAAAATAAAGATAAGTCAAAGATTCTAATATCTTGTAAAAATACTAATATAAATGGAAATGATTTTTCGAATTTTTTATATAAGAAAAAAATAGAAGTAGAAATGGTATCTTATTCCTATGTTTTATTATTAAGCTCTATTTTTAATCAAAAGAAAGACTTTAACAAGCTTAAACAAACAATAATAAATATGGATAAGAATCTTTCTTATAAGAAAGATAGTTTTGATTTTTCTTATAAGATACCTAAAAGGGCCCTATCTATAAATGATGCCTTAAGAAGAAAGAAAAAGATTGTTGATTTTAATAATGCTGATAAGAAGATTTCTGGATCTTTTATCTATGCCTATCCCCCAGGGATACCTCTAATAGTTCCTGGAGAAATTTTTGATATAGATATAATTTCAAATATTAAAAATCTACTAGAACAATCTGTACAGCTTAATATAGAAAAGGGTGGTTTTATTATACTAGATTGACAAGTGTAGACTATTTTGTTAGAATATAGATAATAATACTACATAATTTAAGGAGATAAAAATGAAAAGAATTATTACTTTAAATACAAGAAATCTTCACAAAAGCAAAAAAGATGGTGGATGTGGAGAATGTCAAACATCTTGCCAATCAGCTTGTAAAACATCTTGTGGTGTTGCAAATCAAGAATGTGTAAACTCAAAAAATAAATAAGGGCATGACCCTTATTTTTTTATGGTCTTAATCTAGACTATTTCACTATAATTTAAGGAGAAATTATGATTCATCAATATAGAGCAAAGGGCTATAATATAGTTCTAGATGTATATTCAGGTTCTGTTCATTTAGTAGATGATATAACTTATGATATTATAGAACTTTTTGATAAGGATAAAAAATACATAAAAAAAGAAATTCAAAAACTACATAATATATCAAACGAGGAATTTGAAGAGAGCTTGTCTGAAGTAGAAAGCCTTAAAAATCAAAATCTTTTATTTTCAAAGGATGATTTTAAAGATATTACTATTGATATAGATAATAAGAAAACTTATCTTAAAGCTATGTGCCTTAATGTAAGCCATACTTGTAACCTATCTTGTGAGTATTGCTTTGCTAAAGGCGGAAGATACCATGGTCCTGAAGCAATAATGACATGGGATGTAGCAAAGAGTGCTATAGATTTTCTTTTAAAAAATTCTGGATCACATTTTAACCTTGATATTGATTTTTTCGGTGGTGAACCACTTTTAAATTGGGAATTGGTTAAAAAAACTATTGACTATGCAAGGAGTAAGGAAGAAGAATATAATAAACACTTTAATTTTACTCTTACTACCAATGGAGTACTTTTAGATGATGAAAAAATTGATTATCTAAATGAAAATATGAAAAATGTTGTTCTTTCTCTTGATGGAAGAAAGGAGAAACATGATGAATTTAGGAAGACTATAGATGGTAGAGGCTCATTTGATAAGATTGTTCCAAAATTTCAAAAACTTGTAGAAAAACGTGGTGATAAAGAATATTACATGAGGGGCACCTTTACAGCCAATAACCTTGATTTTACAGAAGATATAAAAACTTATCTTAATCTAGGTTTTAAGAGAACCTCCCTTGAACCAGTTGTTGGAAACAGTGAAGAGGACTATGCACTTAAGGAAGAACATCTTCCAAAGATATATAATGAATATGAAAAACTTGCTGATATGCTAATTGAAGCTGTAGATAAGGATAATAAGTTTATCTTCTATCATTATATGATAGATTTAAACAATGGTCCTTGTGTTTATAAAAGAATATCTGGTTGTGGGTCAGGTTCTGAATATATGGCTGTAACTCCAACAGGAGATTTATATCCTTGCCATCAATTTGTCGGAAACGAAAATTTCAAAATCGGAGATGTTTATGATGGTATAAAAAGAGAAGACTTGATTTCTAATTTTAAGAAAAATAACCTTTATAGCCAAAAAAAATGTAGGGATTGCTGGGCACAGATGTATTGTTCTGGTGGTTGTGCTGCAAATAATTTTAATGCAGGTGGCGATATCAATAAAATTTATGATTATGGATGCAAAGTATTTAAGAAAAGAATAGAAATGGCTCTTGCTGTAAAAATTCATGAATTCTTAAGAGAAAATGAAAAAGAAGAAGATATAAGTTAAAAATAGTAGCCGTTGCAATTAAATTTGCAATAGCTACTATTTTTTTACTCTGTGACTTGACGCAAGAGCAATTATTTCAATACTATCTGGGTTATTTTTTTCCAAAGTTCTTATTATCTCCTTCATAGTATTTGAACTTGTTATAATATCATCAAATACCAATATCGATTTTCCAGTTAAGTCTTCATCTATAAAAAATGAATTCTTAAGGTTCACTTCCCTATCTTCTCTAGATAAAATATGTTGGACCTTGGTATTTTTTATTTTTTTGAAAGAATCAAGATAACTAATACCTAAATCCTTTATAAAATAATCACAAATTAATCTTATATGGTCAAATCCTCTCTTATTTAAAACTGACTTTGACGAAGGTGTTGCAAGTATATAATCAAAATTAAATAGTTTTTTTTCTTTTAAATAGGAATAAATCATAGACCCAAATACCTTATAAAGTGAGGTATTTCTATTAAACTTATAATCAGCTATAAGATTTGCCATAAAATCATTGTAAAAATATAAGACTCTTGTATTATAATCTAGTATCTTAAATTCATTATCTACAAAATCTAACTTATCCAGACATTCTTCACATAAGAAATGTATTTCATGTGTTTCCCTTTTACATGATAAACATAAATTTTCATCTAAAAATAAAAAATCTAAAATCATTTCAATACCTTATCAAGCTCATTTATCCAAAAACTAAGATTAGTTAATCTTTTAGACTGTCTATCATTATTCACCATTTGTTTTAAAATCCTCTTCTCCCCTAAAAGTATAACGAGCTTTTTTGCTCTTGTTATAGCTGTATATAGAAGATTCCTATTTAAAAGCATATAGGATGTACTCATCATTGGTATAATTACACAGTCAAATTCTGAACCTTGCGACTTGTGTATAGTTATAGCATATGATAGGTCTAAATCTTTTATATCATCTTTTTTATAAGTTACAATATTTCCATCATAAAATTCAACCTTTAGCTTTTCTCTTTTTACATCAATATCAATAATCCTACCTATATCCCCATTGTATACCCCATCATCGAAATTCGATGGATCATCACTTTCAAGGTCATAATTATTTCTAACTTGCATGACTTTGTCATTTATCCTATATAATTTATTATTGACCTTAATCTGTGAATTAGACTTATTAAGCTCTTTTTGGAAAATAAGGTTTAAATTGACTGTACCCCAATCAGACTTTTTACTAGGAGCAAGAACTTGGATATCATTTATTGGATCAAATTTATAATAGCTTGGCAGCCTTAATTTGACCAAGTTTAATATATCATTAATAAAGTTTTTTTTATCTGAATCTATAAAAAAGAAATCCTTGTTTTTTTGATTTAAATAAGGATATTTTCCTTCATTTATCCTATGTGCATTTACTACAATATTACTTTGCTTAGCCTGTCTAAAGATTTTTTTAAGTTTTACATTTTTTATATTTGTTTCTAGTATATCTTTTAAGACATTTCCAGGTCCAACACTAGGAAGCTGATTATGATCTCCAACAAGGATTAAGGCTGTTTTATCACTTACTGCCTTTAGTAAGGTGTCCATTAATCTTATATCAATCATAGATACCTCGTCTAAGATAATATAGTCTGTTATTAGAGGGTTTTCTTCGTTATATTCTGGAATTGGGCTATCAGGTTTTATGCCCACGAGTCTATGAATTGTAAGAGCTTTTTTATCAGTTGATTCTTGCATTCTTTTTGCAGCTCTTCCTGTAGGAGCTGCAAGTAAAAATTTAAGATTGTTTTTTTCAAGTATCCTTGTAATTGCTCTTATTATTGTGGTTTTTCCAGTACCTGGTCCTCCAGTTACTACTAAAAGCATATTTCTAAAGGCTTGATCTATGGCATCTTCTTGTTCTTTCGAAAAGCCTTCAAAGTTTTCATCTATATCAATATCAAATATAAAATCTTCATTTTTAAGTCTTGATAGGTGAATGGCACAAGATTTTTCTGCCTTATAAAGTTCTTTTTCATATACATATTTATTTCCTTGAAATTCCATTATTAAAATTTTAGAATTTAGCTGATCCGATAAAATTTGTTTTTTAATGATATCTTTATCTACCTTTATTAATTCATATACGTCATCTATAAGTTTTTCTAAAAGCATGGTACAATTACCACTCATATCAGCATCATTTTTAAGTATATAGTTAATAGCAGCAGATATCCTAAAATCAGAGTCCCTTTCCATTTTCATATTTAAAGCAATCTTATCAGCCATAAGAAAACCTATCCCTCTTATATCTTCACTTAGCTTATAAGGATTAGTTTTTATAAGGCTAATGGTATCATCACCATAGTTTTTATAAATTTTATTTGAAAGATTATATGATATATCTAAGGACTGTAGATATAAAAGTACCTCTCTACTCTCTCTTGCCGCTTCACTTGAATCTTTTATCTTTTGAAGCTTTTTTTTACCTATACCATTAATAGATAAGAGTTTATCAGGATTATTAAAAACTATATCTATGGACTCATCCTTAAACTTATCATAGATAAGCTCGGCTGTTTTTTTACCTATAGATTCAATACTACCATTTGATAGGAAATTAATTATAGCTTTTTTACCTGAGGGCTTTTTTAACCTTGCTTCTTTTACATTAATTTGCTCGCCATATTTTTCATGATAAATAATATCACCAATAATCTCTATATTGTCTTCTTCATTAAAAAAAGGCATAGTTCCAGTACATATTATAGGAGAATCAAAAGTTTCTAAAGATAATACTGTGTATCCGTTTTCTTCATTTCTATAAATAATACTTTTAACTATGCCTTCAAATTTCATTTTATATTACCTGTTTTCTTTCAATTTTAGCTCCAAGATTAGTGAATTTTTTAATTAAGTCGCTATATCCTCTATCTATATGATAAATATCAGATATCATTGTTTCACCTTCTGCTACAAGTCCTGCTAAAATTAAAGCTGCTCCTGCTCTTAGGTCTGTTGCCTTTACTTCTGCTCCGTGAAGCTTATCTACACCAACTATTGCTGCTCTATTACCTTCAGTTACTATTACTGCTCCCATTTTTTTAAGTTCATCTACATGCATAAACCTATTTTCAAAAACAGTTTCAACTACTGATGATTCTCCATTACACACTGTCATTAATGCCATAAATTGTGATTGGACATCTGTAGGAAATCCAGGATATGGTAAAGTTTTGATTGTAGTTGGTTTAAGCCTTTTATCAGTTCTTACCCTAATCATATCTTCATCATCAATCTCTTCTACATGAGTTCCCATCTCTATAAGCTTTGCTATAACTGGCCTGATATGGCTCCCTATGACATTCTTAACTAGGATATCACCCTTAGTAATAGCTGCTGCTAACATATAAGTTGCCGCTTCTATCCTATCAGGAACTATGGTATGTCTTGTTCCTTTAAGTTTTTCTACACCTTTAATAATAATATTAGATGTACCTGCTCCAATAATATCAGCCCCCATTTTTGATAAAAATGAAGCCAAATCTACTATTTCAGGCTCTTTCGCTGCATTTTCTATTACAGTTTCACCTTCAGCAAGACATGCTGCCATCATTATGTTTTCTGTAGCTCCAACTGATGGAAAATCTAGATAGATCACATCTCCTTTTAGCCCACATTTTGCCAATGAAGATATTTCTTCATGATTCATTGTTGTATTGGCTCCTAAAGATTCAAAACCTTTAAGGTGAAGATCTATTGGTCTTTTTCCAATATTGCATCCGCCTGGTGCCTTTGTAATAGCATGTCCAAATCTTGCAAGTAGTGGACCCATTACTATAAAAGATGCCCTCATCTTATCCATTAATTCAAATGGTGTTTCATATTTATCTACCTTTGAAGCATCGATTTTTAAGGAAGTATCTGATATATATTCAACTTTTGCATTTAAACTCCTTAATATTTCTACCATTACTTCAATATCTTTAAGCTTTGGAACTTCATCCAAAATGACTTCTTCTGTAGCCAAGATACTTGCAGCAAGTATTGGTAGAGCTGAGTTTTTCGCTCCTGAAATTGAGACCTCTCCCCTTAAAGGTCCATTATCCCTAACTAATAATATTTCTTTGTTCACCATATAATACCCCTACTTTGTTCCAAAAAGCCTATCTCCAGCATCACCTAGTCCTGGCACTATATAACCATCCTTATTTAATTTCTCATCTAATTGTGCTATATAAATATCTACATCTGGATGTTCCTTTTGAACTTTTTTAATTCCTTCAGGTGCAGCAATAATATTAAGTAATTTTAATGATGTGCACCCCTTTTCTTTTAATCTTTGAATAGCATCACAAGCAGAGCCTCCTGTTGCAAGCATAGGATCTATAACTAACATATCCCTTTTATTGGAATCTTTAGGTATTTTTAAATAGTATTCTACAGGTTTCAAACTCTCTTCGTCTCTATACATACCAATATGTCCAATTCTTGCAGCTGGAAAGACTTCAATAAGTCCATCAACCATTCCAAGTCCAGCACGAAGTATTGGTATAATGCCAAGTTTTTTGCCTGAAAGCCTATATCCTTTAGTAGCGCAGATTGGTGTATTTAAGTCATATTCTTCAACTGTAAAGTCCTTACTTGCCTCATATGCAAGAAGGATTGTAATTTCCCTAATAATAGACCTAAATTCATTACTCCCTGTATTTTTATCTCTTAGTATCGAAATTTTATGTTTGATCACTGGATGATCTAGTACTGTAACTTTGCCCATCATTTCTCCTTTATAAATAATTCACATTTCCTGACGCTGATTTTTTCATTCTATTCATTATACTTTTACCCAAACCTATATCTTCAACACCTTGGGCTAATATTATATCACAAGAATTTCTATCAAGATCTCTTAGTGCCTGAAATAATACATGGCTCATCTCGATAAGCCTATCCTTATTCCCTAATGATAAGGTATAATAATCTGAAAACTCATCTAGATAATCATTAAATACTAAAATTCCTACCTTGTTCCCCTTCTCACTTTCTTTTTTCGCTAAATCTTTTATTAAACTTATACTCTTATCTCCAACATAAACTTCCATCCTAGCTTTTGGGGCATAGTGTTTATATTTTTGACCAGGAGATCTAGGAACTTTCGAATCATCAACTAAAGAATCATCCAAGCAAACTTCAGGTATAAATTCTTTTATATATTCATAAGTATAAAAACCAGGCCTTAGTATACAAGGCTTATCTAAACTCATGTCTATTACTGTAGATTCTATACCTATATCACTTTCTCCTCCATCGAGTATCAAAGAAATTCTTCCATTCATATCATAGTATACATCACTTGCATTTGTTGGTGATGGTCTTCCTGATATATTTGCCGAAGGAGCTGCTATAGGTGTATTGCACTCTTTTATAAATAATCTTGCAAGCTCATCTTTTGGCCTTCTTACAGCAACAGTATCGCCTCCACCTGTTATTATAGCAGGTATTTTTGAACTCTTTTTGAGTATAACAGTCAGTGGCCCTGGCCAAAGATTGTTAATAAGATATTTAGTCTTATCATCAACTTTCTCAACCAAGTCAATAAGTTCTTCATTTTCTGATATATGTAAAATTAAAGGATTATCAGCTGGTCTATTTTTTGCCTTAAATATTTTAGCTGCGGCCTTTTCATTTAGTCCATCAGCTCCTAAACCATATACTGTTTCTGTAGGAAAGGCAACCAATTCTCCCATTTTTATTAAATTTCCTGCTTTTTTAAGATAGGAATAGTCAACATTATTCCTATCTATCTTCAATATCTTTGTTTCCATTTTCCACTGACTTTCTTAATCTTTCAATTATCTTTTTATTTTCTTCGTTTTCTGTTAAACAATAAGTTGGATCCATGTGTATGGTTATAGATATATTTAACTCATTTTTTAGCCTTACTTCAACGTCTGTAACAGCCTGATGCATAATACCTACACTTATATTAGATGGAACTTCTACATCACATGAGCCAGTTAGTTTACCCCTACCATATTCGTGAATATTTAAATCATGATATCCTTCTATTAAATCGCCTTCTAAAATTATTGTTTCTATTTTTTTATGAAGTTCAGGGCTTACTCCCCTTCCTAATAGCTTATCCATAGTTTCTAAGGAAAGATCTAAACCCGGCTTAAATACAATTACAGCAAGTATAATACCAATTATTGAATCTAAGTTGAAATCTATATATCTTTGTACAATTACTGAAATAATAATAGATATAGTAGATAAAATATCATTCCTTGCATCTATCATTACAGCATAATTGAGTTGTGAATCAAGCATTTTATTTAATTTTTTATTTAATAAGTATATATAGATTTTAAAAGTTAAAGAAAAAATTAATATTATAAGTGCTATAAAACTAAGCCTAGGTATATCTCCTTTATAGAAACTCTTTATAGAATTTATAAAAAGAACAAATCCTATAAACATTATAAAAATTGATACAAGAAAACTTGCTATATATTCACTCCTACCATGACCATAAGGATGTCCACTATCTGCTGGCTTATTACTTGCCTTTGCACCTATTAAGGTTATAAAGCTAGTAAGCGAATCAGACATATTATTAAAGGCATCACCAATTATAGCTTGAGATGATGATAATAAGCCTATAGTAATTTTTATAATAAATAATAGAGCATTTATCAGAACACCTACAAGACCTGAAAGTGATATAAGTTTAAGCCTAACACTCCCATTCTTATAATTCTTATAGTCTTTAACATAAATTTTGCTAAGGAATTTAAACAATTATTCTTCTCCCATTGTTTCAAGTTTTCTTGCTTGATCTTCAGTTATCAGAGATTCTATCATCTCTTCTATATTTCCATTTAAAAAGTCATCTAGTTGATAGATTGTCTTATTAATTCTGTGATCTGTAATTCTTCCTTGTGGATAATTATAGGTTCTAATTCTTTCTGAACGATCTCCAGTACCTACTTGAGATTTTCTATTATCTGATATTTCCTTTTGACGTTTTTGTTCTTCAAGCTCATATAATCTAGATCTTAAAACTCTCATAGCCTTGTCTTTGTTCTTAATCTGAGATTTTTCGTCTTGGCAAGTTACTACAAGACCTGAAGGTATATGGGTAAGTCTTACTGCTGAATCTGTTGTGTTTACACTTTGACCTCCATTACCACTAGACCTATATACATCAACTCTTATATCATTAGGATCTATCTTAACATCTACCTCATCAGCTTCAGGCAAAACTGCAACAGTTGCAGTAGATGTGTGGATTCTACCACCAGATTCAGTTTCTGGAACCCTTTGAACCCTATGAACTCCAGATTCATACTTAAGCTTTGAATAAGCTCCCTCTCCTCTAACTAGAAAAGTCGCTTCTTTAACTCCACCAATTCCTTGGCTTGATACATTGATATCTTCTGTTTTGTAACCTTGCTTATCAGAGTACATATGATACATCCTATAAAGATTACCAGCAAAAAGACCAGCTTCATCTCCACCAGCTCCTGCTCTAATTTCAACAATTACATCCTTGTGGTCGTTAGGATCTTTCGGTATTAATAAGACTTTTAAGTCTTCTTTATATACTTCTAGTTTATTCTTGTTTTCATCGATCTCAGCCTTAAGTAGATCAATCATTTCTTTATCTTCAGCCTCTTTTAAAAGCTCACTGTTTTCTTCAATCATATTCTCAGCTTCTCTAATTTGATTGTATTTTTCTACTATAGGTTTTAATTGATTGTATTCTCTTGAAACTTTTTTAAACTTATCAGAGTCTGATAAAACTTCTGGATCTGCAAGTTTTTTCTCCAATTGTTTAAAATTTTCTTTCATATGTTCTAGATTTTCTAACATATATCCTCCTTAGATATTTGATGATAAAATCCTATCAAAATCATTATAATCTTTTATTGCTTTTATATTTTTATATCCCTCATCTTTTAAAAGCTGGATAAGAGGATTTTTTTGGTTATATCCTATCTCTAAGTATATTTTACCATTTTTATTGAGAAAATACTTGGCTTTAGAAATTATCTGCCTATAAAAATATAAACCATCTTCTCCACCGTAAAGAGCGTTTTTAGGCTCATAATATAATTTCTCCTCCAAATTTTCATAATCATCTTTATTTATGTAAGGTGGATTTGACACTATTAAGTCAAACTTTTCATCTATATTTGAAAATAAGTCACTATAGATAAATTCTACATTGTTTAATTTAAGTTTAGATTTATTTAAATTCGATAATTCAAGAGCATCTTTTGAAATATCACATCCTATAATCTTTGATTTTTCTAATTTTTTTGCCAAAGCTAGACTTATAGCCCCACTTCCACAACCAATATCAAGTATTTTTTCCTTTTTAAATGGTTCTTTTAGAATTTCTTCAACTAGAATTTCCGTTTCAAATCTTGGTATAAGAGCTCTTTTATCTACATAAAGATCTAGACCATAAAAATTCCACTTACCAATTGCATATTGGAGTGGATATCCCTTTTGTATCTTTTTTAATATTTTTATTAGTTCATTTTCTATCTCTTTACTTAATTCCTTTTCAGGATAAAGATATAGATTGTTTTTATTTGTATCTAGCAAATATGAAAGAATAAGTGCTGCATCATTTCCATATTTTTCTAAAAAACATCTTACTTTCATAAGTATTCTCTAATATTTTCTTAAGTATATAAAAAATAAGGTTAGAGAATCTAACCTTATTTATTTCTTCCATATTTTCTATTGAACTTCTCTACATTACCACCACGATCAGAAAATCTTTGTTTTCCTGTATAAAATGGGTGACATTGTGAACATACTTCAACTTTTATCTCTTCTTCTGTTGAACCAACAGTGAATTCATTACCACATGATGTACAAGTAACTTTTGCTTGGTGGTATTCTGGATGTAGTTCTTTTTTCATATAAACACCTCTTCTTGTCTCTTTCAATAAGCAATAGTTATTATACCATAAGGATCTATATCTTTCAAGCAAAATTTTTAAATATAGTTTTTATTCCCAAAACAAGACCCATAGAATAGATAAAGATTGATGGTGGTTTACAAAATAGAATTATTTTTGCAAAAGTCGAAAATTTCATATTAGTTAAACCTGAAAAATAGCATAGAAAATCATCAGGTGCTACAGGTAAAAGTATAGCCCAAGCAAAAAACCTATCATATTTATCATGATTTAGCCATTTTCCATACTTTTCGAAACTTTCTTCTCCAAATATTGATAAGACTATTTCTTTACCGAAAAATCTTGATATAAAAAAGACAATCATTGAACCTATACATATAGAAATATAATTATAGATAAAGCCCCACAAAGGACCAAACATTACTACTCCAAAGGCTGTAGTAATCCCTCCTGGTATAACAGGAATAACAATTTGTATAATCTGTAAAAGCATAAAAATCATAGGAGCCCAAATACCATATGACTTAAGAAGCTTTTGTAGGCTTTCAACAGATGTAAATATATTCATCTTATATCCCCTATACCCTAAATATATAGATATGAGTATTATTAAAATACTAATTATATTAATTATGCTTTTTGTTTTTATTTTCATAAAAACTCCTAATCAAAATTTAATTTCACCTTCTGCTATATTTTGTTATACAAGAAAAATGTGCTTAATTTTTGTAAGTTTTATTTATAAGTTCTATAAATTCATCGTTAGTTGATGTTTTTGACAATAGGCTTAAGAATTCATTTGTAAATTCAATTTTATCTCTCATATCAGAATTTCTAAGTTTATAAGCAGCTTCTTCTTCTTTTTCAGACAATAATAAATTGTCTTTTCTAGTAGATGATTTTTCTATATCAATGGCTGGAAAAATTCTCCTTTGAGCAAGTTTTCTATCAAGGTGTAATTCCATATTACCCGTTCCTTTAAATTCTTCATAAACCATATCATCCATCCTAGAACCTGTATCAATAAGAGCAGTGGCTATTATTGTTAAAGATCCTCCATTTTCTATATTTCTTGCTGCCCCGAAAAATTTTTTAGGTCCTACTAAAGCAAGTGGATCTAATCCCCCTGAAAGAGTTCTTCCAGATTGTGGAGTCATAATGTTATAAGCTCTCGCAAGCCTTGTAATTGAATCAAGTAAAATTACCACATCTTTATTATCTTCTACCAATCTTTTTGCCCTTTCTAATACCATCTCTTGCATATAAATATGGTTTTGAGGTGGTTTATCAAAGGTTGATGCAGCAACTTCAGTTCTCATTAATTCATTATTTTTATCCCTATATTGGTTTACAAATCTCTTAAAATCCGTTACCTCTTCTGGTCTTTCATCTATAAGAAGAACTAGAATTTTTAAATCATCAAAATTTTTTTCAAGAGCATACTCAATATCCTTTATTAAGGTAGTTTTGCCAGCCTTAGGTTGAGCAACTATAAGTCCTCTTTGTCCCCTACCTATAGGTGATATTATATCAATAATTCTTTGAGAAATATTATTTTTATTTGTTTCGAGTTTTAGTTTTTGATTTGGATAAATTGGTGTAAGTAATTCAAAATTTGATCTATTAAAAGCGTCGGCAGCCTTAAGGCCATTAACATCTGAAACGAAAATTAAGGGTGAAAATTTATCTCTATCTCTTTTTTCTCTGGCTATTCCCTTGATGAAATCTCCAGTTTTAAGTCTAAACATTTTTACTTGTTTTGGGGAAACATATATATCATCATTGCTTGATTCATAAAGGGCTGTTCTTAAAAAACCAAAGCCATCTTCATGAAGATCTAAAAGCCCTTCACAATTAAATTTTTCTCCAAGATCAAATGAAGAGTCATTATCATCAGATGAATTTTCTCCATTCTTTTTGCCATCTTCATTGTATATATCCCTAATTTTTTCTATAAGTTCGTTTTTTCTAAATGAGCTTATAGCTTTTATATCTAATGACTTTCCAATTTTTTTAAGCTCATCAAGTTTTAAATGTTCTAAATTATTAATATCTATTTCCATATATTTCCTTCTTAATAAAAAATATCCGGAGCCTTAGGCTCCGAAACTTTTTATTTATCTGCAGAATTTTCTCCTCCAAAGAAATCTACTTTTTCACGTACCTTGTCTTTGATTGCTTCAAAACCAGGTTTTAAGACTTTTCTAGGATCAAATCCTTTTTTCTCTTTATCCTTGTTCTCTTCAAAGTATTTTCTAGTAGCCTCAGTAAATACAATTTGACATTCTGTATTTATATTGATTTTTGAAACTCCTCTTTCAATAGCTTTTTTAACTTGTTCTTCAGGAATTCCTGTACCGCCATGAAGTACTAGTGGAAGTTTTCCAACCGCTTCTTTGATTTCTTCAAGTCTTTCGAAGTTAAGTCCTTTCCAATCTTCAGGATAAACTCCGTGAATATTACCAATACCTGCTGCTAAAAAATCAACTCCGAGATCTGCAACTTGCTTACATTCTTTTGGATCAGCAAGTTCACCATTTGATATAACTCCGTCTTCTTCGCCTCCAATTCCACCTACTTCAGCTTCAACTGAAATATTTTTAGCATGAGCAAGTTCTACAATTTCTTTGGTTTTTTCTATATTTTCTTCAATTGGAAAATGTGAACCATCAAACATTATAGAAGTAAATCCAGCTTCAAGTGCTTTTTTTGCTCCATCATATGAACCATGATCTAAGTGTAGAGCCACTGGAATTGTTATATTTAAATCCTTATCGAGTCCTTCTACCATTTTTGCAACTGTATTAAAGCCACCCATATATTTCATAGCACCTTCAGATACACCAAGAATTACAGCAGTATTTTTTTCTTGACAAGCCTCAAGTATAGCCTTGGTCCATTCTAGGTTGTTTATATTAAATTGACCAATTCCGTATCCACCCTCATAAGCTTTGTTTAACATTTCTTTTGCATTTACTAACATATTAACTCCTTATAAATTTATAGTCTTTATATTGAAATCATTTTTCTTTAGACTATCCTTGGTAAATATAACCAAGGATGGTATTTGATTAATACCCAATTTTTGCATTAATTCTCTATTTTTGTCAATATCTATAATAATTTTTGCCTTATCTTTATATTGATCTTCATTTTCTTTTAAAAATTCTTCCTTAATTTTATTTGAAAAAGATGACCAATTTGCATGAAATAAAGCTGTCACCTCCTTATTATCCTTAATAAGACTAAAAATCAAATCGTTTGACAATTTATCTTTAATTATTTGCATAAATCTTCTCTTACTGCTTCTATAATTTCTGAAATTGCTTCCTTTGAAGATATTTTTTTATTTTTCATATCACTTCTTTTTGAATATTCAACAATATCATCCTTACTATCTTTACCTACAGTAATTCTATAAGGAACTCCAACTAAGTCTCTGTCGTTAAACTTAACTCCAGCTCTTTCTTTTCTATCATCTAGCATAACCTCTATCCCCTCATTTAAAAGGTTTTGATAAATTTTTTCTGCAAGATTTCTTTGTTCTTCATTATTATTATTTACAAGTGTAATCCACACATGAAAAGGTGCAACTTTAGTTGGCCATATTATTCCATATTCATCATAATGTTGTTCAATAATTGCCGAAATAGACCTTGTTATACCTATACCATAAGAACCCATACTAAATGGCTTTTGCTTACCATTTTCATCTAAGAAGTAAGCCTCAAGACTTTCAGAATATTTTGTTCCTAGCTGAAAGATATTACCAACTTCTATTCCTCGAGCTTTCTTAAGCTTTTCCTTAGAGTCAAGTGATAAATCTCCTTCTTTGGCTGTTAATAAATCTTCTGCAACTTCTCCATCAAAATCTCTTTTATAGTTTGCATTTATAAAGTGGTGGTCGGTTTTATTTGCTCCTATAACCAAGTTTTTATACCTTGTTATGGATCTATCTATAATTACTCTAACATTTTCTTTTAAATCTTTAGGACCTGTAAATCCAGGTTCTGCTCCTGTGATTTTTTTGATAGTTATATCATCCATCATTTCGATTTCATGTTCTGGAACTTGAAGATAGGCTATAAGTTTTGCCATATTTAATTCCCTATCTCCAGGAACTATAACAAGAACCGGTTCTTCTCTAACTAATAGGTCAACAGCCTTAGCACATTTTTCTTTATTTGCACTTAGAAAGTTTGAAACTTCTTCTATGGTTTTAGCATCCTTTGTTTCAACTAATTCTATTTCCTTTAGTTCTTCATTTTCATCAATTTCCAAGAAAAATTTAGCTGATTCATCTGTAGCCGCATAATCTGAATTTTCTGTATAGAAGATTTCACCTTCTCCAGTTTCTGCAAGAGCCATGAACTCATGAGACTTATTTCCACCCATAGCACCTGAATCACCTTCAACTATCTTATAGTCAAGGTCAAATTGATCAAATACATCTACATAAGCATCCCACATTTTTTGATATGATTTTTCAAGTCCTTGCATATCCTTATCAAAAGAATAGGCATCTTTCATAATAAAATCTCTTGATCTATTAATACCAAATCTAGGTCTTTTTTCATCTCTAAATTTAGACACTATTTGAAAAAGATTTAGTGGCAATTGCTTGTATGAATTTAATTCATCTTTTACAAGTGTAGTAAATTGCTCCTCGGCAGTAGGTCCTAAACAATACTCTCTATCATGTCTGTCTATAAGTTTAAACATTTCAGGTCCAAAATTTTGCCACCTACCAGACTTCTCCCATATATCCCTTGATTGAAGTACAGACGTAGTAACTTCTATAGAATCATATTTTTCCATAGATTTTCTTACTATACTTTCTATTTTATTTATAACTTTCATACCTAATGGCAAGTAGGAATAAACTCCTGATGAGCTTTTTCTTATAAAAGCCCCCCTTACCAACAGTTTATGGCTTTGCGTTTCTGCATCTTGAGGATCATCTCTTAATGTAGGCATATAATAGTTCGATAATCTCATTTATCCTCCAAAGTATATATTTATTATTATTATAATTCCTTAAAAAATATTATCACATACAAGAAGTTTTTTCAATTAATCTTCTATTATAACCTTTTGAACCTCTTCATTAAGACCTGCATCAAAATTAATCTCTGATAAACTATTATCTTCTAAATTTGCTACAATACATGGTGTTATGATTGATGGAACCTTATCTTTGATAGTTTCTATATCTACAGATAAAACTTTCTCTCCTGCTTTTACCTTATCACCAACTTTTACATGTGGAGTAAATCCCTCTCCCTTAAGTTCAACTGTTTCAAGACCAAAATGAACAAGCACTTCTATACCTTCTTCAGTTTTTATACCTATTGCATGGTATCCTTCTGGCTGAAGTGTAACCTCACCTGTAACCGGTGCATAAACTTCACCATCAACAGGTTTAATTGCAAAACCATCACCCACCATTTTCTCAGCAAATACTGGATCTGGAACTTCTTTTAACTCTATAATTTCTCCATTTACTGGTTTTATTATAGATAATTCCTTTTTTTCTTTTTTTCTTTTTAAAAAATCAAACATCTTTTACTCCTTTATATTTTTCATTGATAAGCCAATTCTTTCTCTTTTCTTATCTATTTCAATTACTCTTACCTTAATTATATCAGAGTTTTTAACAATATCATTTGGATCTTTTATAAACTTATCACTCATATTTGATATATGAACAAGGCCATCTATTCCAACACCTATATCTACAAAGGATCCAAACTCTGTGATATTTCTTACAGTTCCTGTAAGTTCATCTCCAATTTTCAAGTCATCAATTGATAAAACTTCACCTTTAGTAATTACTTCTGGAAGTTCATCCCTAGGATCACGTCCTGGCTTTTTTAACTCCTCTATTATATCTTTTAATGTTAATACCCCAACTTTAAGTTCTTTACTTAAATTTTCTAAGTTTACATCATTTAAATCTATATCTTTAATTTTTTCGGCTATTTTATAACTTTCAGGATGAACTGCGGTATTATCTAAAAAATTTGGTGAGTCAGGAAATCTTAAGAATCCTGCTGCCATTTTGTATGTCTTTTCTCCAAGTCCTTTTATATTTTTTAAATCACGTCTTTCTTTTAGTTCTCCATTTTTAAATGCTTTCTCAATTCTTTTGGCTAGATTTAAATTAAGACCAGATACATATGATAAAAGTTTATAGGAGGCATTGGTCATATTAACCCCGACTTCATTTACACTATCTTCTACTACTTTTTCAAGTTCATCGTCAAGTTTTTTTTGATTTATGTCATGTTGATATTGACCAACTCCAATATGCTTTGGGTCAATTTTTACAAGTTCTGCCATTGGATCTTGTAGTCTTCTTGCCATAGAAACTGCTCCTCTTATAGTTACATCAAGCTCAGGAAACTCTTCTTCACCTAGTTTTGATGCAGAATAAACACTTGCACCAGCCTCATTTACTATGGCATAGCTTACACCGTTAACTTCTTTTAAAAGCTCATTTACTACCTTTTCCGTTTCCCTGCTTGCTGTTGCATTACCTAATGCTATAAGACTTACCTTATATTTTTCAATAAGTTTTTTTAATGTGTTTATAGACTTTCTTACCTCTTCTTTTGGTTTTACTGGATAAATTACAGCCTGATCAAGATATTTTCCATTCTTATCTATAACTGCAACCTTGCAACCTGTCCTAAAACCAGGATCAAGCCCTATTATATTTTTATCTTTTATGGGTCTTTGAAGTATGTAAGGTTTTAAATTCTTGGAAAAAATCTTTATAGACTCATCTTCTGCTTCTTCTATCAACTTATTTCTAATCTCTGTTGTAATAGATGGTAGTAATAGTCTTTTATAGGAATCATCTATGGTATCACTTAACAATCCTTCCAAATAAGGATTTTTAGCCTCATATAAATTTTTAATTAAAGTCTTATTATAAGTATCTGTGAAAGCAAATTTCACCGATAAGTTGTCATTTTTTTCAGCTCTATTTAAGGCGAGAATTTGAAAAGGCTTAATATTTTTTATTTTTTCAGAAAAATTATAATAATTTTCATATAAAGCTTTGTCATCTTCTTTCTTTTCAGCCTCAATCCTTGCTCTAATGAAACCAT
This sequence comes from Anaerococcus porci, assembly GCF_034090325.1. Classification (NCBI taxonomy): domain Bacteria; kingdom Bacillati; phylum Bacillota; class Tissierellia; order Tissierellales; family Peptoniphilaceae; genus Anaerococcus; species Anaerococcus porci. The sequence continues at coordinate 16,017 of NZ_JAXDSU010000075.1, read as the reverse complement.
CACGCCTTATTATATTTTTAACATCAATATTATTTGCTATATCTTCCGCTAAAATATCTAAAGACATTTTTATAGCATCTTCAGTAGAATCTATTCCTTCTTTTAAATAATCTTTGGCAAACTCTATTGCATCTTGTTCTTGCTTTGCCTTAGTAAAAATCTTATCTATAAGTTCATTTAAACCAAGTTCTTTTGCTCTATCAGCTCTTGTTTTCCTTTTTTTCTTAAATGGGGCATATATATCTTCAAGCTCAGTTATAGTTTTTGAATCCTCGATTTTATCTTTAAGTTCATCATTAAGTTTTTCTTGGTTTCTTAAAGATTGTATTATCTCTTCTTTTCTTTTTTCAAAGTTCCTAAGTCTTAATAATCCCTTTTCTATCTCTCTTATTTCAGTATCTTTTAGTGATTTAGTTTCCTCTTTTCTATATCTTGCTATAAAAGCTACAGTAGATCCTTCATCTAAAAGTCTTATAGCAGAATCTATTCTTTTTTTGTCTATATTTAATTCTTTCGAAAGAATCTTTGAAATATCCATTAAGCTCTCCTTATCCTTAAATTACAAAAATATAGGAAAATTAAATCCTATATTTCAAAATTAATTATGTATTTATACTATTACTATACTCCTTTTTTTAAATTAAAATACCCCAAATCTTAGGATTTGGGGAGCTTACTAGTTTTCTTGTATGAAATTAATCTTATATTTTGGGAAATTCATAGAGATTGTCTTTCCTTGAAACTGTCTATTAAATTTTTTATCAAGTTCATAAAGGTTTGATGGGTCGTATAGGACTATTTTAGAATTTGTCATATTTTGTGGAATTAGGTCAAGTTGAAATTTAAACTTACTTTTATTTTGAGAATATTCTATAAGTAAGTCAATAAATCTTCCATAATCATAATCATTGTAATTTTCAAATTCTAAGTCTACCTTATATTCTATATCTTCTTTTATAACTACTTTTGCCTTATTAGACTCATAAGATTTCTTCTGCCCAGTTTTAAGATTTGTCAAAGTTATAAGACTAATATTAGTGGTGTTTTCTAGGTTTATCATAGAAACCAAATCTATATCATATAAATCTTTTTCCAAATCATTTAAATAAGTATTAATTCTTTTGTCAGAGTTTTCTACCTCTTTTCTTATTTCTTCTTTATCAAGTCTTATAGTTTCATCCTTATTTATATTAGCTTTATCAGTTTTTAAAATTTTTCTGTCAGCATTTTTATTAGATTTTTTATTTTTTTTAAAAAAACCTTTCAAGTCATCAAATCTCATTCTATTATCATTATACTTTTTCATATCAATCCTTTTGTAGGTATTAAATAGACTAGTAAATACCATAAATAGAAATGAAAGTGAAGTAAGAGCAGTGATTATGTTTTGGTAGGTATTATTTTCTGTATTTATAAGAATATTTAAAATTAGCATTAGTAAGAATGGAAGAGATCCCGTATATCTAAAAAATCTTTTTATAGGATTATCTTTTTTTGTAAGTTTTAAATTCTTATCCTCATAGTACTCTTTCTTAGCCTTATTTTTTCTTATATTTTTTATTACTTTTAATAAAAATATTATAAATCCCACAATATATAAAATCTTTATTGTAATAAAAGTAATAGGGTAAATCTCATATATATCTATTGGAATTAGCTTTATTATATTGTCAATTACAAAAGTAAAGACCAACAAAAACAAACCTAGTTTAACAAATAACCTTGTAAGTAGTAATAATACCACTATTAAAACTAGGGCAGTTATTAAAATAATAGCTATATTTCTTTGATTTAAGAAATTTAATATTTCATCATAATTTAAATTATTCATAAAACCACCTTTGAAATAATTATACCAAAATTAAATAAAAAGTCTAAATCTATATTTATTGAATATTTTAAATATTTTCGTATAATATAATTATGCTGGAATAGCTCAATGGTAGAGCAATTGTATCGTAAACAAAAGGTTGCGGGTTCAAGTCCTGTTTCCAGCACCATTTTTTTATAAAAAAAAGACTATTGCAAATGCAACAGTCTCTATTTTTGAATTATTCTAATACTATACTATTTATTCTATCTCTATTTTTTCTTGAATTTCTTACTATAAATACAGCATAAAGTATGGCTAAGACTGCACCTATAATATAAGATATTTTAATATCTAAACCAAAACCAATTCCCTTTGCATTAGTTATAAATGAAAATACTATAAATGTATAGAATATTCCAGGAATAAGTGTCATTAGGTAGTTTTTATTTTTAGTTATTAAATAAGATGTTGCCACACCTAAAGCAAAGATTGCAACAAATTGATTGGTAAATCCAAAATATCTCCAAAGAATATTAAATCCATTAGGATTTGACTTTGCAAAGAATAATATAGCTATGGCTGGTATAAATAGTGTAGCTGCAACCATGGCTCTTTTTGAATTTGATTTTTGATTGATATTTAATTCTTCAGATATTATAAGTCTTAGCGATCTAAAAGCGGTATCCCCACTTGTAATTGGAAGAGCTATTACACCTATAATAGCAAGATAACCTCCAATATTTCCCATAAAGTTTCTTGAGATTTGTCCAACCATTAGTGTTCCAGCTGTATCAAGAGCAGCAGCACCTGTAGAAAATAATACTAGAGCACCCGCAGCCCAAATCATAGCTATAAAACCTTCAGTTATCATAGCTGAATAAAATACGCTAGTTCCCTCTTTCTCACTTGATATAGTTCTTGAAACAAGAGTTACTTGAGAACCGTGAAATCCTGAGAGTATACCACAAGCTACAGTAATAAAAAATGAAGGTATGAATTTTTGTCCTTGAGGATGATTATATAGTAGTCCATATCCTTCGAATTGTAAATGAGGAAGACCTTTTATTAGTATACCTATAAATACTCCAATAGATGAAATTAGTAAAAAAGCTCCAAATATTGGATAAATTCTACCGATAAGCTTATCTATTGGGAGAACAGTTGATAATATGTAGTATAAGAAAATGATACCATAGATAATCCATATAACATTTGAATTAGGATCAAGTCCTAGTATATCGTTTGCTATTAGATCTCCTGGTGTATATACAAAAACTGTTCCTGTAAGTAGTAACAAAACCGCAATAATTACATTATAAACTCTTCTAATATTACTTCCTAAATATTTTCCTACAAGCTTTGGAACTTGGCTTCCACCATTTCTCATTGAAATCATTCCTGTAAAATAATCATGAACTGCACCTGCAAATACACAACCCAAAGGAATAGCTAAAAAAGCAATTGGTCCAAATAATATACCTTGAATAGGTCCAAGAATTGGTCCTGTCCCTGCTATATTTAATAAATTTATTAGCCAATTTTTCTTCTTACTCATCGTAACATAATCGACTCCATCAGCCTTTTTAATGGCTGGAGTTTCTCTATCATCAGGTTGGAATTGATTCTCTACTAGTTTAGAATATAAAACTCCACCTACAAAAAGGATTATAAGTCCTATAAAAAATAATAACATTTTACCTCCTATATTAGTATTAATAATTCATTTTTATTATAAAACTTTTAATTGATAATTTCAATCTTTTTACACACAAATAGAAAATTATCGTTATTTGTTGACAAAAAAATTAACCTAGTCATATTTAGAATAAAAAAATCTAAATTGACTAGGTTTTTTAAAAAACTTCACCTATAAGATAATCTTCCTTATAAGATATAATTTTCACATTCCTTATATCATTTACTTTTACATCATCCTTTGTATGGACTCTTAAATAGTTTGTAGAATAACCAGATTTAAATCCTTTAAGCTCTGTTTTTGTTTCAAAAAGAACTGATAAAGTTTTTCCTATTTGTTTTTTAAGGAAATCTTTTGTATTTTCTTTTTCAATTTCAGAAAGCTCTTTTGATCTTCTCTTTTTGACATTTCCATTTACTTGATTTTTCATAGTTGAAGCCTTTGTACCATCTCTTTTAGAATATTTAAAAAGATGAATTTTAGAAAATTTAATATCTTTTATAAATTCTTTGGTTTCTTCATGATTTTTTTCAGTCTCGTTAGGAAAGCCAACTATGATATCTGTTGTTATGCCTGCATTTGGAAAAACTTCTCTAATTAGGTCAACCTTTTTTTTGTATAATTTTGTATCATACTTTCTATTCATTAATTTTAATATTTCATCAGATCCTGACTGTAGGGAAAGATGAAAATGATCACAAGCTTTTTTACAAGCCTTCATTCTTTCTAAGAAATCTTTCGTAATATGTCTTGGCTCCATCGATGAAAGCCTAATTCTTTCTATTCCATCAATCTTTGCAATATGCTCTATAACATCTATTAATGAAATCTTTATATCAAAATCTTTACCATAGCTTGCAACATGTATTCCAGTTAGGACTATTTCCTTATATCCATTATCTCTTAACCTTTTAGCTTCATTTATTATGGAAACTAAATCTCTCGATGCTATATTTCCCCTTGCATAAGGAATTAAGCAATATGAACAATACATATTACATCCATCTTGAATTTTTATATATGCACGAGTCATATCTGATTGCTTCGAAATTTCTAAATCTTCTATTGACTCTTTCTTGGTAAAATCCTCTACATTTTCAGTTTTTATCTGATCTTCTATAAATTTTACACAAAGATCAACTACTTCTTCTTTATTTCTTGAACCAAGAATTATATCTACTCCCTCAATTTCTTTGACCTCATCAGCCTTAACTTGGGAATAACATCCAATGACTGCAATGATAGCATCCTTATTTTCACGTCTTGCCCTTGATATTGTTTGTCTTGATTTTCTATCACTCATATTGGTTACAGTACAGGTGTTTATAACGTAGATATCTGCGTTTTCTTCACGTTTTTCAAAGCCTCGTTTTTTAAATATTTCTTCTATAGCTTCTGATTCGTATTGATTAACCTTGCAACCTAGAGTTTTAATATTAAATGTTTTATTCATCAGTCAAATAAATCCTTTAATTTTTCGAAAAAGTTCTTATCTTCTTTTACTACATCTCCAGAAACTTTTGCAAATTCTTTAAGCTTTTCTTTTTGTTCTTTAGAAAGATTTGTTGGCGTTATAACTTTTACATAAAAATAAAGATCCCCTTGTCTTTTGTTGGATTTTATTCCTTCATTTTTAAGTTTAAACCTAGTGCCAGTTTGAGTTCCTTCAGGTATATGATATTCTTGAGTAGTTGTAAGTGTTGGTATATCTATATTTCCACCTAAGGTAGCTGTTTGGAATGAAATTGGCATCTCATAGTAAATATCAAGTCCATCTCTTTTAAATATTTCATGGTCCTCAACCTTTAATATAATATAAAGATCTCCAAATGGGCCACCATTAACACCAGCATGACCCTTGCCAACTATTCTTATTACAGAATCATTTTCAACACCACTTGGTACATCTACCTTTATTTTCTCACTCTTATAAACTCTTCCTTGACCATGACAAACATCACATTTTTCTTCGATTATTTCACCTTCACCATGACACTTATCACAAGTAGTTTGTCTTGATACTGTTCCAAAAGGGGTTTGACTTATATTATTTATAACTCCAGTACCATGACATTTATCACATGTGTGTTTTTTACTAGAATCTTTTGCACCAGAGCCATGACAAGTTTCACACTCTACTTCTCTTCTTACTTGAACTTCTTTTTTTATTCCAAAACAAGCTTCTTTGAAAGATAGGTTTAAAACTTGTTGGATATCTCCACCTTTTCTTGGTCTTTTTATATTTTGGCTTCTTCCTTGATTAAATATATCTCCAAAAAAATCTCCAAATATGTCGAATCCTCCAAATCCTTGCGAAGAAAATCCTCCACTTCCCGCCGCTCCATTTTCAAATGCAGCAGAACCATAAGTATCATAGCGTCTTTTCTTTTGAGGATCTGATAGAATTTCATAAGCCTCATTTATTTCTTGAAATTTTACTGTAGCAGTCTCATCATCTGGATTTAAGTCTGGATGGTATTTTTTTGCAAGCTTTCTATATGCTTTTTTTATATCTGCCGAGCTTGCATCTTGACCTATCTCCAGTACTTCATATGGGTTTTTCATTTATCCTCCAATACAAAAAAAATAAATTATCACTAATTTATTTTTTAATCTTTTAATTTATAATTTTATACTTTTATCTTAAGCTTATCTATTATACCTTATTTGATAAAAAAATTAAATTATATCTTAAAAATAATAATAAAGAATAAGGGACATTTATCCCCTATTCTTTATTTTTTTGTTTATTACTCTTCATCATCTACAACTTCATAGTCAGCATCTACTACATTATCATCATTTCCTGAATTTTCGTTAGAATTTGTTCCTTGAGTGTTTTTGTACATTTTTTCACTCATAGCGTATATTTCTTCTTGAAGAGCTTCTGTTTTAGCCTTGATATTATTTGTATCATCAGTTTTCAAGCTATCTTCAAGGTCTTTAATTTTTCCTTCAATTCTTTCTTTTTCTTCGCCTTCAATTTTAGCGTCTTCTAGGGTTTTTCTAGCTTGGTAAGCTAATGATTCACCATTATTTTTAATTTCAATAGCTTCTTTTTTCTTCTTATCTTCTTCAGCAAATTTCTCTGCTTCTTTTACCTTTTTATCAATTTCTTCATCTGTAAGATTTGTTGATGATGTGATTGTAATTTTTTGTTCTTTTCCACTTCCTTGGTCTTTTGCAGACACATTTACAATACCATTGGCATCTATATCAAATGTAACTTCTATTTGTGGAACCCCACGTCTTGCAGCTGGTATTCCTGTAAGTTGGAATCTACCTAATGTAGTATTGTCCGCTGCCATTTCTCTTTCACCTTGTAATACATGGATATCTACATCAGTTTGTCCATCTGCTGCAGTTGTAAATATTTGAGATTTCTTTGTAGGTATTGATGTATTTCTTTCTATAAGCTTTGTTGTAACTCCACCTAAAGTTTCAATCCCTAATGAAAGTGGTGTAACATCAACTAATAGTATATCCTTTACATCTCCTGATAAAACTCCACCTTGAATAGCTGCACCTAAAGCAACACATTCATCTGGATTAATATCTTTTTGTGGGTCTTTTCCAATAATATCTTTTACTAATTCTTGTACTGCTGGAATTCTTGATGAACCACCAACCATTAGTACCTTTTGGATTTCAGATGCAGATACTGATGCATCCTTTAAAGCTTCTTCTACTGGTCCTCTTGTAGCTTCAACTAAGTCTCTTGTTATTTCTTCAAATTTAGCTCTTGTTACTGTTATATCTAAGTGAACAGGTTGACCATCTACAGCTGTGATAAAAGGTAAGTTTACATTAGTTGTCTTTGTTGAAGATAATTCTTTTTTAGCCTTTTCAGCTGCATCTTTTAGTCTTTGCATAGCTGTAAGATCTTTTGTTAAATCAACACCAGTTTCTTTTTTAAATTCACCTGCTAGGTATTCAACTAATTTATTATCAAAATCATCTCCACCTAGTTTGTTGTTTCCTCTTGTAGCTAATACTTCAAATACTCCATCACCAACTTCTAGCACTGATACATCAAATGTACCACCACCTAAGTCATAAACCATTATCTTAGCTTGATCTGTTTCTTTATCCATACCATAAGCTAGGGCTGCTGCAGTTGGTTCATTTATAATTCTTTGAACATTAAGTCCTGCAATCTTGCCAGCATCTTTTGTAGCTTGTCTTTGTGAGTCTGAGAAATATGCAGGTACTGTAATTACTGCATCTGTAACTTTATCATTTAAGTAACTTTCTGCATCAGCCTTAAGTTTTTGTAAAATCATAGCTGAAACTTCTTCTGGAGTATATGATTTTCCATCTATTTCATTTGTCTTATAATCTGTACCCATTTGTCTTTTTATTGATGAAATTGTTCTATCTGGGTTTGTTATTGCTTGTCTTTTAGCAGTTTCTCCCACAAGTCTTTCTCCATCTTTTGTAAATGCTACAACTGATGGTGTTGTTCTATTACCTTCTGAGTTAGGGATTATTGTTGAATCTCCACCTTCAAGTACTGCAACCGCTGAGTTTGTGGTTCCTAAGTCAATTCCTATAATTTTTGCCATAAATAAATCCTCCTATTTTGCAACTTTTACCATACTTGGTCTTAAAACTTTATCATTAAGGGTATATCCTTTTTGATATGTCTCTATAATATAATTTGATTTGAAATTTTCGTTTTCTTCTGTTTGAAATGCGTGGTGGAAATTTGGATCAAATTCAACATTATCTGATTCAATTTCCGCAAGTCCTTCTTTTTCTAAAACTTTCCATAATGAATCTCTTGTCATTACTATTCCTTTAACAAAAGAATCATTTTTGTCTGTATCTTTAAGTGCCCTATCAAAGTTATCTAAAACTGGTAATAACTCTTCAATTAACTTTGATGAAGCAAACTTTTTAAATTCTATTCTAGCCTTTTCTTCCCTTTTTTTATAATTTGAAAACTCTGCTAATAATCTTTGATACTTATCTTTATATTCATTTTCAATTAATTCTTCTTCGACTTCTTTTGGAGTTTCTTCATCTTCTCCTGAAGCTTCATTAACTTCTCCATCTTCATCAACAATTTCAGCTTCGATTTCTTCTAATTCTTCTGTATTTTCAACATTCTCATCATGCTTTTTTTCATTGTCCACCTTAAACACCTACCTTTATTTACTGAGTAAATCTGAAATTAGCTTTATATCAGAAATAACTTCCTTATAATCAATTCTTGTAATTCCTATAATTCCAATTTGGCCTACAATGTCCTTATCATAATTAAAATGCGAAGTTATTATTGTATTGTCTTTTAATTCATTTATCTCATTTTCATCTCCAATAGTAATTTTAAGATTGCTATTGGAATTTTCAATCAAATCCCATATCCTATCTTTACTATCTAAAATTTTAATAAACTCTTTAGCCTTTATTGGATCCTCAAATTCTTTAAAATTAAAAATATTTCCAATTCCTTTTATAATTACTTCCTTACTAAGATCTGTTAAAGAATCATTATTAATTTTATTCTCCAAAATTTCTAATAAGGATTCATACTTTTTAAGATTTTTATCTTTAAGCCTCTTAAACACCTTAGAAATATCTTTAATATTGACTCCTTCTATATTTTTTTTAAGTTCTATAGACAAGTATTTTATATCCTCTTCACTTACTTCAACATTGGTATAAATCCTATCACTAATAATACTTGCATTGTCATAAACTATGACAAATAAGAGCATATTAGAATCAAGTTTAATAAGTTCGAGGTTTAAAACTTTATTGATATTATTTCTTATAGTGTAAGATATAGCTGTAAGATTAGTCATCTTAGAAAGTAATAAGGTTGCTGTATCTATAATTTTTGAAACATTCCCATATCTTTTATCAAGAATTTTTTCTAATTTTTCTTCATCTTCTTTATTAGAATCCAGTGTATTTTCTAATATATAATTGACATATAATCTGTAACCCTTATCTGATGGGTACCTACCACTAGAAGTATGGGCCTTTTCAAGAAGTCCCATCTTCTCAAGAGTGCTCATCTCATTTCTAATAGTTGCAGAAGATATATCTAGAGAATATTCATTAAGTAATGAATTTGAACCAATAGGCTCTCCAAGATTAACGTATGAGTTTATAATGGAAAAGAGTATCATTTTCTTTCTCTCGTTCATTATCTTCACCTCATTTAGCACTCCTAATATCTGACTGCTAATATTAGTATACTTGGTAAATTTATATTTGCAAGTTAGATTATTTCAAGATAAAATTCATTAGATAAGTCGAAACCTTTATGGGTAAAACTCAGGCTTTTCCCTATATTAAAAAAGCCAAGATTATAATATTTATCAACAATTTTACTATACTTGTTTAAAAGACTATAACCAAAAATTTCTTCAAATTCTTTTAAATTAATTCCTTCACATTCCCTTAGCTTAAAGATTATATATTCTTTCTCCCTTTCACTTTTTGAGATAAACTCTTTAGTTTCTATGGGAAACTTTCCACTATTTATTAAGTTTTCATATTTAATAAAATTTCTTACATTACTGTATCTAATATTCGATAAAAATCCTGATGCACCAAGACCTAAGGCAAGATATCCACCCTCAGACCAATATTTTTTATTGTGGTAAGATTCGAAACCTTTTTTTGAAAAATTAGAAATTTCATACCTAAATAATCCTAAATCTTTTAATTGCTTTTCTATATATAAAAAAATTTCCCTTTCTAGATCATCATCCATTAACTTTAATTTTCTTTTTTTATAAAGAGTATAAAAATATGAACCCTTCTCTAAAATTAGAGAATAATAAGATATATGTTCTGGCTTAATTTCTTTTATAAGTTCTAAATCTTTTTTTACTACATTAAAGTCTCCTCCTGGTAGATTTAAAATCATATCTAAGGAAAGATTTTTAAATCCAACTTTTCTTATATTTTTAATGTCATTTAATATAATTTCTTTACTATGATCACGACCAACATTTTTTAATACCTTATCATCAAATGATTGAACTCCTAGAGATATCCTATCTATACCAAGTTCCCTATATTTTTTTAGCTTATCAAGTGTTAGGGAATTTGGATTTGACTCTATAGTAAATTCCTTAAGATTTTTAACCTTAAAATTTTTAAGTTTTTCTACAAGTTTCTCTATATATTTATAATCAACATATGAAGGTGTTCCTCCTCCAATATATATAGAATCTATATCTACACTTATATTTTTTTGATATAAATCAATTTCCTTATATAAATTATCAAAGTATGAATCAATCCTATTTTCCAAATTGGGATAAGCTACGAAATCACAATAAAAACATTTTTTCTTGCAAAAAGGGATATGTACATAAAGTCCAATTTTTTCCATTTTTCCTCCTTTTACATAAAAAAAGCTAGGACAAGCCTAACTTTTTAATCATCTTCATATTTTAATACAGCAAGGAATGCATCCTGAGGGATTTGAACACTTCCTAACTGTCTCATCCTCTTCTTACCTTCTTTTTGTTTTTCTAGTAATTTTTTCTTTCTAGATATATCTCCACCATAACATTTTGCAATTACATCTTTTCTTAGTGCTTTTACAGTTTCTCTTGCTATAACCTTAGAGTCTATAGTAGCTTGAATTGGAATTGCGAATTGTTGTCTTGGTATTTGTTCCTTGAGTTTTTCAACAATTGACCTTCCTCTTTCATATGCAAAATCCTTATGTACTATGGTCGAAAGTGCATCTACCCTATCTTCGTTTATCTTAATATCAAGTTTTATTAAATCACTTTTTACATAGTCTGCTACTTCATAATCAAGAGATGCATAACCCTTTGACCTTGACTTAAGTGAATCAAAGAAATTGTATATAACCTCATTTAAAGGTAGCTTATACTTGATTAAAACCCTATTTTCATCAATATAGGACATATCTATAAGCTCTCCACGCCTTGATTGGGCAAGCTCCATTATAGGACCTATATAATCCTTTGGAGTCATAATTTCAGATATTGTAATTGGTTCTTTTACATATTCAATTTCTGAAGTTGATGGAAAATCATTAGGATTTTCCAACTTTTTCTCATCATGACCCTTAGTCTTTACCCTATAGATTACAGAAGGTGCAGTAGCTATAATATCAAGGTCATACTCTCTTTCAAGTCTTTCTGTAATAATATCCATATGCAAAAGTCCCAAAAATCCACATCTTAGACCTACACCCAAGGCTTGAGAGTTTTCTTGTTCAAATACAAGAGATGCATCATTAACTTGGAGTTTTTCAAGAGAATCTCTAAGTTTTGCAAAAGATTCTCCTTCTGCAGGATAAATACCAGAATACACCATTGGTAGAACTTCCTTATATCCTGATAATGGTTTATCTGTTTTATTGTTCTTTAAAGTTATAGTATCTCCAACTCTTGCATTTCTTATGTCTTTAATACTGGCTTCTATAAAACCAACATCCCCACTTCTTAAATCTTTTGTCTCTATCCTATCTTTCATAGTATAGCCAACTGCTGTAACTTCGTATGATTTTCCGCTTGCCATCATGTAAATTTCATCACCAGGCTTAACTGAACCTTCAAAGATTCTCACATAGCATATTACTCCCCTATAAGAATCATAATAAGAGTCAAAAATTAAAGCCTTAAGAGGCTTATCATCATGATCTTCTGGTGCTGGAATATTTTCGATTATATCTTCTAGTACATCAGTAATATTTAATCCAGTTTTAGCTGAAACTAGAGGAATTCCTTCGGTATCAAGACCTATTTGATTTTCTATCTCTTCTTTTGTCTCATCAACCCTAGCACTTGGCAAATCAATCTTATTTAAAACTGGTAAAATCTCAAGATTCTGTTCTAAAGCTAGATAGGTATTAGCCAAAGTTTGAGCCTCTACACCTTGTGATGCATCCACAACAAGAATTGCTCCTTCGCATGCCTTAAGAGATCTTGAAACTTCATAAGTAAAGTCTACATGACCAGGAGTATCTATGAGATTTAGAACATAATCTTTTCCATCCTTAGCCCTATAATTTAACTTTACTGATTTTAATTTAATAGTAATTCCTCTTTCTTGCTCAAGATCCATGCTATCAAGCATTTGTTCTTCAATATCTCTTTTTGAAACAGAATTAGTTTCCTCAATTAATCTATCCGCTAAAGTTGATTTGCCATGATCTATATGGGCTATAATAGAAAAATTTCTTATATTTTCTTTTTTCTTCATTATCTATTTTCCTTATCTACAAAACCAATATCATATAAAGGGTAAAATCTTAAGAAAGCATGACCAACTATAGAATTCTCACTAATAGGGCCAAAATTTCTTGAATCATTACTTGCATTTGGAAGTCTATTATCCCCCATAACAAAGTATTCTCCTTCATTTAAAGTCCATTCACTATTATTATTTGTTGTTAGAGTTTCGTTCGTATTTATATAATGCTCTGAATAAATTTCTCCATTAATATATACATTCCCATTACTTATATATACAGTATCCCCTGGAAGTCCAACAATTCTTTTTATATAAAGAGTAGATTCTTGGTCAGGAGCTTCAATTATAACTATATCTCCTACATCAAAACCTTTAAAATGCTTCGATAATTTATCTACAAATAACATATCACCACTATGTAATGTGTTAAGCATTGAATTTCCCTCTACCTTGGTAGCATCAAGCAAAAATATTTTTATAAAAAACGCTAAAATTAAAGCAAGCAGTATTGTCTTAATCCAATCAAGAAATTCTAATGAATTTTCTTCACTCATATATACACCTCTCTTACTAAAATATTATAAACGAATATTGCAAAAGTTCAAAATATTTTAAAATCATATAATAAAACTTAAATATTTGTAAAAAACTTAAGTTTATGGTAAAATAAATCAGTCGAAGTAAATTGGGGGTGAAAAAATGGCAAATATCAAATCAGCAATTAAAAGGATTGACATAGCTAGAAGACAAACTGCTAGAAATAAATCTGTAAAATCAGAAATTAAAACATATGTTAAAAAATTTGAACAAGCTATAGAAAATAATGAAGCTGACAAAGCTAATGAACTTTTCAAAACTGTTGATAAAAAAGTAAAACAAGCAGCAGCAAAAAACATTATTCATAAAAATCAAGCTAGTAGAACTAGTTCAAGATTAGCTAAAAAATTAAATTTATTAAATGCTTAATTTTTAGTCGGTTCATTCAAACTTGCGACTTAAGACAAGTCGCAAAGAATAGAATGAGTCGATTTTTTTATTTTGAAAAAGAACTTATTAACATTTCCATATTCAAATTCATATCAAAGTCTAAGCTCTTTTGTTTTCTCTCCATATTATATAAAAAATCATGTATATTAAATAATTCATCAAGAGTAAAATTTCTCACGAAAGATTTATCTTTATTTAACTCATAAAAAGAAATTGAAAGTGTCTTCATTATATATGAATCATTAAAAGAATTATTACTTAAAACCTTTATACCTATAAGATTTCTAATATGTCTTACTAGCATATGATAAATCTTAAATATTTCATCTATATCCCTTGCCATATAAAAGTATGTATCAAGTGCTTTTTTACTATTTTTCATAGATAAGGCATCAGTAAAATTAAAAATATTTAAATCAAGAATTTGATCTAATTGTTCTGATACATCTATGTCTTTTACTTCCATCTGATCAGAGTTTGAAATAATTTTATCTATAGTATTTACAACTTCATAAAGGTCTACCTCTGAGTTTTTATTTAAATATGAAAATCTAGCTATAATATCATTTATTTGAGATTTTTTGATTTTTTTACCAAATTTTAAGAATCTTTTTCCAATAAAATATATTAATTCATTATTAGTAAGCCTTTTTACTTCTACTATTTGACCATTTTTTTTGACATTTTTATAAAATTTTCCCTTAAAAATCTTTGAATCAGGTATTATTAAAAGAGTTAAAAAATCTCCGACATTATTAATTGTTTTTATAAGGCTATTATTAACTTCCTCATATTCTTTAATGTTTTTTTGAGAAAAGTCTACATTTCTCCATATAATCACTTTTTTATCTTCCATAATAGGATATGTGTCCATAGCTGTTTGAATCTCTTCTATACTTGTTTTTCCCTTAATTTCTATGTAATTAAAGTCAGGATATCTTAGTATATCCTTTGCTGCATCTATAATTGTCTCTTTTAGGTATTCTTCTTCAGAATCAATCAAATATATTCCATTTGTATTACTTGATAAGAAAGCTTTCATAAATTCCTTATAATTCATCTAAAAAATCCCCCCTTCATATATTTTTCAACTTTAAAACCACCATTCACAAATTGGATTTCTACATATCCATCTGTTTGAGTATTATAAGTTTTGATATCTTTTAAATTCTCTAATACTTCCTTACTAGGATGTTTATATACATTATTTCGTCCTGCAGATATTAAAGCAACTTCGGGCCTTACATAATTAATAAAATCTTTTGATGTAGAAGATTTAGAGCCATGGTGTGATACTTTTAAAATATCGGCTTTTCTTTTAACTACTTCTTCCCTGTTGCTAGGTAAATCACCCATAGTAAGTATTCTTACTCCTTTTATTGTAAGTAAAAGTGGCATTGAGTCCTCATTTTCTTCCCCATCATAATTTTCAAGAACATCTATTATTATATCTTTTTTAGTAAGTCTATCATAGTCATGTAATATTTCTATGTTGTAATTTTTAAATGAATTCACATTATACTTATTTACATAGATTTTTTCTATATTAAATTCATTATTTAATTTACCTAAAGCTCCATAATGATCACTATCTTCATGAGAGATAAAAACCCCCTTTATTTTTCTAATTCCCTTTGCTTTTAAAAGAGGAATGAGAATATTATCAGTAGAGTTATAATTACCAAAAGAAATCTCACCACAATCAAAAAGATATATATCTTTTCCAGTCTCTAAGATAAAGGAATCGCCTTGTCCAATATCTATCATCGAAAAACTTATAGGCCTATTTAAATCACAAGTAATAGAAAAAACTATTATTAGAATTGAATATATTAAATATTTTCTTAAATTTTTAAGTCTTTTGCTTTTAAGTTCCAGAAATAGATATATAATTATTAGAAAATAAATCGATATAAGAATTGATTCTTTTGGAAAACTAATTTTAAATACATCTATAGAATTTAAAAATAAAGCCATATTTATTATTGATTTTATCAAAAAATCCAAACTCCAAAATACAATGAATAAAAACTTTCCCAAAAATGGATATGCCAAAATTATTATAAAAATAAGATAGGCTGATATTTGAAATATAGGTACAATTAAAAAGTTTGTAATTATTGATAGAAAATTAAAACTTTGGAAATAATAGACTAAAAACGGGAACATAACAAGTTGAATTGAGCCTATAAAAACCAAATTTTTCTTTATAAATGAACCTTTATTCTTATATTTTGGATAAATTATATATATGGCGAAACCTGCCAAATATGAAAGTATTAGGGATGCATGAAATATAGCAAATGGATTTATAAAAATAATT
>NZ_JAXDSU010000057.1:0-45300 GCF_034090325.1 Anaerococcus porci | reverse complement strand
TTCATCAACAACTATATTCACCTGTTCATCTTTTGTGAATTTACCCTGTGAATCCGACACGCCAAGCTTAACATTGTTGGTATCAATATATGGAAGTAATTCCTTAGGAATTGCATCGTTTATATAAAGCACCCATCCGCTGTTTGCTTGAAGAAAGTTTTGACCCGGTTTAAAAGAAACAACTGACTTTATTGCTTTGTTCTTTGCATCATAAAGGACAACCTTAGTCATAGCTCCTTCTGTAAAATTACCGTCCTTGGATTTTGCTCCGTCAGAACCTAATCCATTCAGTCCCGTGCCAAGGTAGGATTCATTTCCTTCTGCTGGATTTGTCGGAAGCTCAGGTATGTTTGGATTGTCTTTCAAAATAAATCCGTTATCGTGTCCGCCGACATCAGAATATCCATCGCCTCTGACCCAAAGAGTAGTAAAGCTAATCTTATCATTTGAAAGACCCAAACTGTTCAAAGTTTGTCCATTCTTAAGCTTGATAACAACATCATCATTGGTGATTATTCCAATTGAACCTGACTTGAAAGTTTGAGTGTTGATTGGAACCTTCCATAATGCTCCGTCGGACTCGCTTTCAAACTGTACACCATTAACTTCAATTGATTGAATCTGACTGTAAAATTCTTTCTTGAAAAAGTTTAATATATATCTTCCGTTATATGGACCTTTTTCAGTATCTCCCCAATCCGTTGAGCCCTTAGCCCATTTACTTACATTCAAATGAATATCTCCGTTTGAGTCGGTTTTCACATAGTCCGTTCTTCCATAATCTAGAACTCCGTCCTTCTCTCCAACGATATCATAATTAACCTCATTATTTACATTGTAAAATCCAAGACCATCAGATGAAGCAGCCCTTGGTACTCTTCTTTTTGCAACCTTTGTTGCTTCTGTAGCTTGGCTATTAGCAGATAACTCATCGTTAGCTTTAACTGTAACTTTTATTTTAATTTCTTTTTCAGAACCATCTGAAAATAATATTTTAGCCTTAACTATACTTTCTCCAATATTGTCTGTTTTTGCTGGAGTAAGTACTTCAAGTTTGGCATCTTGTGGTAGGTTTTCAACAGCATCTTTGTAGTTTATTTCTTGATTTTCTTTGACTGTTATATCTTTAATGCTTGCATTAAAACTATCAGCTTGTTTTTTAACTACTTCTTCACTTGCTGTTTCAGCTTGTGGGGCATTTTCCTTACTTGTATTAAGCTCTCCTGCTGGTTGACTGTCTTTGTTAGGAGCAACAGCTTTTTCTGTGGTTGGATTAGCTGATATTGCTTCACTAGTTTCTCCAGCTGGTGAAATCGCTTCTTTTGGCGTTTGATCCTTTTCTACCCCTGCATTAGTTTCTTCTGGTGCTGCTTCTTTTGGTGCTACATTTTCTGTTCCAACTTCTGCAGCATTAGAAACTGATGGAGTGAAAGCTATTAAGTAACCCATCATACAAGATACTAAGCCCACCGTTAGTTTCCTCATTGCATACTTAGGTTTTTTGTTTTGATTTTTAGACTTATTATTTTTAATAACTTCCTCAAATCCTCTCAAATTTTTCATATTTTTCCTTTCTTATCTGTAAGATAACTTTAATAATATCTACTTTAACCTAATTTTAGATATAATAGGTTAATTATATCCAAATTGACTTTGGTAGATATTATTTATAAATATTTTATAAGAAATATTGGGTATTGTCAGTGATAGTTAATAATAATCTTATCATGATTTATAAGATAATTTAGCTATCCTAATGCCTTATTTCTTTAAAAAATTATACCACATTATATAAGTTTAAGCCAAATATTTTTAATAATTATTGCAGGTCTTAAGTTTTTGAAAAAATATGCTTATTTTGTTTATATTTATTGACAAAAGATTTATTTTGATATTTCAAGATGTTTCTTGATAAGATTATTTTATTTAGAGATTATGTTCTAAGTCAATGAATAATTATTTATTTTATATGAAAATTTTGATTTTATTTATATTCCTCTTTATAATTTGTATAAAGGTTGTGCTTTTGAAATATTATATGAATATAGAAAAAACGCCATAAGGCGTTTAGTTCTATAAGACTTTTTTAAGAAATTGTCCTGTATATGATTTTTTACACTTGGCTATCTCTTCTGGTGTTCCACTTGCTACTAAGCTTCCACCACCATCGCCACCTTCTGGTCCTAAATCTATTATATAGTCAGCTACTTTTATTACATCTAGGTTGTGTTCTATTACTAGTACTGTATTATTTTGCTCTACCAACCTATTTAAAACTTCTATAAGTTTATGGACATCTGCCATATGAAGTCCTGTCGTTGGTTCATCTAGGATGTATAAGGTTTGACCGGTTGATCTCTTTGCAAGTTCTGATGCAAGTTTTACTCTTTGAGCCTCTCCTCCTGAAAGTTCTGTGGATGGTTGTCCTAATTTTATATAGCCTAGTCCTACATCATAAAGGGTTTGTAGTTTTCTTATTATAGATGGATGGTTTTCAAAAAATTTAAGAGCATCTTCTACTGTCATATCTAAGACTTCTGATATGTCTTTTCCCTTGTATTTTACTTCAAGGGTTTCACGATTGTATCTTTTACCATGACATACTTCACATGGTACATATACATCTGGCAAGAACATCATGTCTACTTTTATTGTTCCATCACCCTTACAAGCTTCGCACCTTCCTCCCTTTACGTTGAAGGAGAATCTTCCCTTGTCGTAGCCTTTCATCTTGGCCTCGTTGGTCATAGCAAAAACATCTCTTATATTGTCGAAGAGTTTGGTGTAGGTTGCAGGGTTTGACCTTGGGGTTCTTCCTATTGGGGATTGGTCTATAGATATAATTTTATCAATTTGATCAACCCCTTCTATTGAATCGTGTTTTCCTGGGTGGGTTTTTGTCTTATTTAACTTTTTTGTTATTGATTTATAAAGTATTTCATTTACTAGGGATGATTTTCCAGAGCCTGATACTCCTGTTACTGCTGTAAATGTTGATAAGGGAAATTTTACATCTATGCCTTTAAGGTTATTTTCTCTAGCATTTTTAACTTCTATATACTTATTCCAATTTCTTCTTTTTTCTGGTACTGGAATCTTCTTTTTGCCTGATAGGTAGGCTCCTGTTATAGATCTTTTTTCATTTTCTATATCTTCTAGACTACCCTTGGCAACTATCTGTCCACCATGAACACCTGCTTCTGGTCCTATATCTACAAGATAGTCCGCAGCCTTCATGGTATCTTCATCATGTTCTACTATTATTAGTGTGTTTCCTATATCTGTTAAATCTCTTAAAGCTTTAATCAATTTATTATTATCTCTTTGGTGAAGCCCTATGGAAGGCTCATCCAATACATAGCATACTCCTACAAGTCCTGAGCCTATTTGGGTTGCAAGTCTTATTCTTTGACTTTCCCCTCCTGAAAGGGTTGCCGCAGACCTTGATAAGGATAGGTAGCCTAGGCCAACATCTTGCAAAAATTTAAGTCTTGCCTTTATCTCATTTATTATAAGTTCTGCAATCTTTGCTTTCATTGGTTCAAGTTTTAGATTATCAAAAAACTCTATTGTTTTATCCACAGACATATTAGCTATATCTGATATAGACATCTCTCCTACCTTTATAGAAAGAATTTCAGGTTTAAGTCTTGCCCCATGGCAAGTCTTACATTCTTCTTCACTCATAAAATCTCTCATTCTTTTCTTTTGGGTATCTGAGTTTGTCCTTTCATACCTATCGGATAGGTTTTTTATCGCTCCTTCAAAATGTCCTGTGAATCTTTTTCTACCCGAAAAATGACTGTCAAACATAAAGGAAATTTCCTTTTTTGTTCCATAAAGTATTTCATCTATCATTTCCTTTGGAGCATTTTTAATTGGTTCATCAAGGTCAAAGTTATGATTTTGAGCTATGGCTTTTATCATTTCATTATAATAAGTTCCCTTAGCACTTGTGGCATATGGGTCTATGGCTCCTTGGTTTATGGATAGGCTCTTGTCTGGTATTACAAGCTCTGGGTCGATTTGTAGGTGAAAACCTAATCCATTACACTCAGGGCACATACCTTGGGGTGCATTAAAGGAGAACATATTTGGTGTAATCTCTGGTAAGGAAACATGACCATCTGGACAAGCAAGTTTTGATGAAAGCATAAAGTCATCTCCCCCTATTACATTTATCTCAACTAAACCTTCTGTAAGCTTGAGGGATGTTTCTAAGCTATCTGCAAGTCTTGATTCTATGCCTTCTTTTATTACTATCCTATCTACTATTATAGATATGTCATGTTTTTTGGTTTTAGAAAGTTCTATATCATCTTCTATCTCATAAGGCTGTCCATCTATCATAACCCTTACATATCCCATTTTTTGAATATTTTCAAGCTTTTTTTTGTGTTGCCCCTTTTTTCCCCTTACTACTGGAGCAAGGATTTGAATACGAGTTTTATCATCTAATTTTAGAATCCTATCTACCATTTGATCTATAGATTGGGCCTCTATTTTTTTGCCACAAACTGGGCAGTAAGGATCGCCTATCCTTGCAAATAAAAGTCTATAATAGTCGTATATTTCTGTAACTGTTGCCACTGTTGATCTTGGGTTTCTGTTTGTTGTTTTTTGATCTATTGAGATAGATGGGGAAAGCCCTTCTATAGAATCAACATCAGCCTTATCTAGGTTTCCCAAAAATTGCCTAGCATATGAAGATAGGCTCTCCACATATCTTCTTTGACCTTCAGCATAAATTGTATCAAAGGCTAAAGTGGACTTTCCAGATCCGGAAAGTCCAGTAAATACAATCATTTTATCACGAGGAAGAGTAAGATTTATATTTTTTAGGTTATTTGTTCTTGCTCCCCTTATTACTATTTTATTTTCACTCATTTTACACCTCTGCTAACTGTTTTTTCATCTTTGTTATTTGATCACGAAGCCTTGCTGCCCTTTCAAAGTCTAATTCTTCCGCAGCTTTATACATTTCTGCTTCCATATTGATTAGAATAGTATCAATTTGATCTGATGAGAATTCATCTCTGATTTCTTGGTCTTTTTCTTCAGCAGACTTGGTAACTTGGATAATTTCCGAGATATTTTTCTTTATGGTTGTTGGAGTTATACCATGCTTTTTGTTGAAGTCTTTTTGGATGGACCTTCTTCTTTCAGTTTCGGCTATGGCCTTTTTCATAGATTTGGTAATCTTGTCTGCATACATAATTACATGACCTTCTGAGTTTCTTGCTGCTCTTCCTATAGTTTGAATAAGAGAGGTTTCGCTTCTTAAGAATCCTTCCTTGTCTGCATCTAGTATTGCTATAAGAGAAACTTCTGGAAGGTCAAGACCTTCACGAAGGAGGTTTATTCCGACTAAAACATCAAACTTTCCTAATCTCAAATCTCTTATTATTTCACTACGTTCTATGGTTTTTATATCTGAGTGAAGGTATTTTACCTTGATTCCATTTTCTGACAAATAGTCTGTCAAATCTTCTGCCATTCTTTTTGTTAGAGTAGTAACAAGGACTCTTTCTTCTTTTTCTATAGTTTTATATATATTTTCTATTAAATCATCTATTTGATTTTCAACAGGTCTTACATCTATCTTAGGATCTAAAAGCCCTGTTGGTCTTATAATTTGCTCTACAACTTCTCCACCAGTTTTTCTAAGTTCATAATCTCCTGGTGTTGCTGATACATAAATGGCTTGTTTTATGAGTTCTTCAAACTCAGGAAATTTTAGTGGTCTATTGTCAAGGGCTGATGGAAGTCTAAATCCATAATCTACTAAGTTTTGCTTCCTTGACCTATCTCCTTCATACATTCCTCCAACTTGAGGAATTGATACGTGAGATTCGTCTACAAAAAGGATAAAGTCATCTGGGAAGTAGTCTATAAGGGTATAAGGTCTTGAACCTGCTGGTCTTTGGGACATATGTCTTGAGTAGTTTTCTATACCCGAACAAAATCCTATCTCTTCAAGCATCTCTATATCATAGTTTGTTCTTTGTTCAAGTCTTTGGGCTTCTACAAGTTTATTTTCATTTTCAAGCTCAGCTAGCCTTTCTTTTAATTCTTCTTTTATAGTAACAATGGCAGCTTCTGCTTTCTCACTTGTTGTAGCATAGTGACTTGCAGGATAGATGTAGGCATGGGATATATGGGATTGGATTTTGCCTGTTAGAGAATCAAATTCTGAAATCCTATCTATTTCATCACCAAAAAATTCTACTCTAATAGCTTTTTCATCATTTCCAGCTGGGAATATATCAAGTACATCTCCTCTTTTTCTAAATGTTCCACGAGAAAAGTCAAAGTCATTTCTTACGAATTGCCTATCAATAAGTTCTTTCATGACTTCTTCTGGGCTTATCTCTTGACTTGGTCTAAGAGATAGGACTAATTTTCTATATTCTTGAGGATCTCCCAAACCATATATACAAGATACACTTGCTACTATTATTACATCACGCCTTTCAAAAAGGCTCATAGTAGCCGAGTGACGAAGCTTGTCAATCTCATCATTTATAGATGAGTCCTTAGCTATGTAGGTATCAGTTGCTGCAACATAGGCTTCCGGTTGGTAGTAATCGTAGTAGGATACAAAATATTCTACTGCATTGTCTGGGAAAAATTCCTTAAATTCTGTAAACAATTGGTAGGCAAGTGTCTTATTATGGGCAAGGACCAAGGTTGGTTTTTGAACCTCTTGAATAATGTTAGCCATAGTAAAGGTCTTACCTGAACCTGTAACTCCTTGGAGTATCTGGTGTTTTTTACCTTTTTTTAATCCATTTACAAGTTTTTTTATAGCTTCAGGCTGATCTCCTTTTGGAGAATAGTCTGATTTTAGGATAAATTTATTTTCTATCATATAACACTTCCTTATATAAATAAATATAATAAGTCATTAATCGTCCTATTTAGTATACACTTTAATAGTTTAATTTCAATCTTTTCACTAGGGATTATAAACTGGATAAGTTTGCCGATTAGCATACTTTCTGCTATAATTTTTTATGGGTAGATATTCATATGAAAGGATGTAATATGGGAAAATTATTAAAAAACATATCTGACAATGACTTGTTTGATTTGGCTGATTTATTTAAAGTTTTTTCTGACTCAACAAGAATAAGGATACTCTATTCTCTCTTTGATGAAGGAAAAAATGTAAATACGATTTCAACAGAACTTGAAATGACTCAATCTGCTATAAGCCACCAACTAAGATATTTAAAGGAAACAAACCTAATAAGTTCAAAAAGAGCTGGTCAGTCAATGATATATTCTTTGGCAGATGACCATGTGAAGACAATAATAAAAATGGGACTTGAACATTTATGGGAGAAATAATATAGCATTATATATTCATTTGATAAAAATAATCAAATATTTTTATTTTATGCAGTAATAGTAGATGAATTTTGTAGGCATTTAAGCGATTTTAGTCAATGATTTTCACATAATTATTAAAATATATATAATTCAATTTTAAAAAATTTAGCTTTTTAATGATATGTCCCTTTTGTTTCATTATATGAGCTAGGTTTTAGTTAGGAGCAATTATGAAAAAGAAATATAAAATAGAAAATTTAGGGTGTCCTTCTTGTGCATCTAAGATGGAAGATAAAATAAAAAAACTCGATGGTGTAAAGGATGTAAATATTTCATTTATAAGCCAAAAGATGAAACTTGATTTAGATGATGGTGTCGATATAGGCTATATTTTAGAAGAGTCATCTAAGATTATAAAGTCCATAGAATATGATGCAAAGTTGGTTTATTAAATGGAAGTTTTCAAAAATATGTCAAAAGAAAACAAGGTCAATCTTCTAAGACTCTTGTTTTTTACTATTATTAGCTTTATTTTATATAGGTATTATAGTCATGTAGGCAAGAAGTTTTTTATTGTTATGGGCTTTTTGATTGTTTACCTCCTACTTGGTGGGGAAATTTTTCAAAGAGGGATTTATTCAATCACCCATGGCAATAGTATGGATGAAAATTTTCTTATAACGATAGCAACTTTTATAGCATTTTTATTAGGTCAATATGAAGAAGCCTTGGCTGTGTTGATTTTTTATTCTTTTGGAGAAGTTTTTGAAGATATAGCTACAGATAAGTCTAGGGATAATATAAAATCCCTTATGGATATAGTTCCCCAAAAGGCACAAAAGGTAAATCCTGATGGAACTTTTACAGAAGTTGACATAGAAGATATAGAAATAGGAGATATAATACTTGCCAGTGATGGTGAAAAGATTGCTGTTGATGGAATTGTTATAGATGGTGAGGGACTTTTGGATACTTCCTCTCTTACAGGAGAGTCTTTGCCAAAATCTATTAAAAGTGGTTCTAAAATTTTATCATCTTCAATTCTTTCAAGTGGCATTATAAGATATAGGGCCAGCAAGGTATTTGATGATTCTATTGCCAATAAAATTATTGAGCTTATCGAAGAATCTAATGAAAGGAAGTCTGATAGTGAAAGACTTATTACAAGATTTGCTAAAATATATACTCCCATAGTAGTAGCTCTTGCGACTTTTATCGCTATTGTCCCACCACTTTTGGGATTTGGTTTGAGGGAATATCTTCTAAGAGCTGGAACATTTTTAATTATAGCCTGTCCTTGTGCCTTGGTTATTTCGATTCCCTTAACTTATATATCAGGACTTGGTCTTGCTAGTAAGAATAAAATTCTTCTTAAGGGAAGCAATTTTTTTGAAAAGATTATGGATTCTGATACCCTTTTTACAGACAAGACAGGTACCTTAACCAAAGGAGAGTTTGATATAGAAACTATAGTCTACTACACAGATTATAGTAAAAATCTTATCCTTGATTATATATATAATCTTGAAAAACTTTCAAATCATCCTATAGCAAAATCAATTGTAAATAGCCTCAACAGAAACGATAATCCTTCCTATTTTATTGCTAGTAAAAATATAATTGGCATGGGAGTTTGGGCTAGAACTTATGAAAACAATGAAATAAAGATAGGATCTGCTGACTTTGTAGGTGAAGTTGATAATACTAATGGCAAGGCTGTTTATATGACTATAAATAATCTTTTGGTATGTAAGATTATCTTACAAGATAAGTTAAAAGATGATGCTAAAGAAACTATAGATGATATAAGGGAAAATTTCAATCAAATTGCTGTTTTATCTGGTGATGATGAAAAGGCAGTTATAGAGGTTGCTAAAGAACTTGGAATAGGATATTGTGCAAAACTTCTTCCTGATGAAAAGTTAGAGCTTTTAAGAGATGAACAAAAAAAAGGACACTCTGTTATATATTTGGGTGATGGTATAAATGATGGCCCTATTCTAAAAAGTGCTGATGTTGGTATTTCTATGGGACAAACTGCATCAGATCTTGCTATAGAAGCATCAGATATACTTATAGTAAATGGAGAAGTTTCAAAGATTAAAGATTTAATAAAGATTTCAAAAATAGTCGATAAGACTGCCAAAGAGAACTTATCTTTCATACTTTTAGCTAAAATAATAATACTTATCCTAGGACTATTTGGTTACGCTCCAATGTGGCTTGCAGTATTTGGAGATGTTGGGGTTTCTATTATAGCTACCTTATGGGCTATGAGGATTTTAAATAAAAAAATATAAAATTTTTAAAAGCTAGGCTAATTAATTAACCTAGCTTTTTTATACATTTCTTGTTATTGTATGATTATTGTCATATCTTTCTTCTGTAAAGATATCATCTTCTCTTTTTAAATCACCTTTATAGTCAAGGTAGTTATCTGCAATTCTCGCCCTAATTATAGGTCCTATAATCAAAAAGTATATAAAAAATAATCCACCAACTATAACTCCTATTCCCAATGTAGTCATAGGGTCATCAGTTGCAAGAAAAAGAATTGTTAAAAGACCAGCTAAAATAGCAACTGGTATAAGAATATAAAGTAAATATACTGTAATTGTTTTTCCTAAAAGTTTTATACTTGTGCTAAATATATCTTTGATTGACTCGCTTATTGGTTGGTTTTTGTTTCTAGGATCTACTAAAATGTGATTGGTATAAGTTGTTAGTAGGTCAAAAACTATTGTTGCTAAATATCCAACAGAAGTAGCTGATAATAATGATAGTGGATTTTTACTAATAACTGATAATATTGCTCCTGTTCCTAATAAATACGTTATTGCTGTTGATATAAGTAAAACTAAAAGGTTGATTATAATAACTTTTCCATTAATTCTACTTACTTGATTAAGATAATCCCCAACTCCACCAGTTCTATTATTTATAAGTCCTGCAGTAATCAAAAATGAAGAAAACAAAGTAATAATACCTCTTATAAATCCTACTAAAAAGTTTGATTCATTTAGGTTAAGTAATGTCATAATTACATAAGATGCTAGACCACTTAAAATAGCAAATATCATATTAACTATAAACACTGAGCCATAGCTATATTCTCTTTTCATATTTATTTCCTCTCTATTTCTAAAAATTCATTTTTATATTTATACCCACTAAAATTAATATTAAAAATCTATATATAATTAATTATAATCTATCTATATATTATTGTTGCTAATCTTGGGTATATACTATAATGAGGTGATATAATGGAATACAAAATTAATGAAGAAGAAAAACAAGTACAAGTTTTTGATGGAAATAAGAAAATAGGCCTTATAGATATGATTTTTAAGGGAAATGTTATAGATGCTGTCCATACTGGAGTAGAAAAAGAATATGGTGGTCAAGGTATAGCAGGAAAGCTTGTAGACAAACTTGTAGATTATGCTCGAGAGAATAATAAAAAAATCATTCCTTCTTGTCCTTATATAAGAGATAAGTTTGAAAAGGATGACTCATATGATGATGTTTATCTTAAATAGCTAATATAAGGGCTGTTGCAGAATGGATTAATCTTTGCAACAGTCCTTTTTATCTGTTTCTTTTGTTCATCTTATTTCTATAGAAAAATATTGCAATTAAGATTATATGTATTATCACAAAGGCAATAAAGCCTTTTGATAAAGATTTGGTATTGAGGAATTTATCAATCCAACTTAAAAATAAGGGAGCCATAAAGACACCCACATTACAACCTATAAAAATAAGGTTGGTTGCAAGCCTTGAGCTTTGTCCTCTTACATATCTTGGTACTTCGGCAAATATATAAGGCATACACAAAGATTGGGCAAAGACAGCAAGGAGAATACAAGACAAAAAGCCCCAAAAACTATTTTCGTATCCTATTATTAAAATATTTGCCAAAGTGTATAAGAAAAGTCCCAAAAATATAGTATATTCCCTAAGTTTTAGGTTAATAGGTGTAAATAAAATAGCTGAAAACATACCAATAATTGGGACAAGGTTTAAGTAAAAACTGATATTAATTCCCATTCCCCTAGTTAGACTTGCCACAAAGGGAAATCTTGTTTGCATACAGGTCATATTTAAAATCATAATCATAGCAAAAATTATGAATAAGAATATGTTTGAATCTATATATACTCTTGTCTTTTCCTTTTCTAATTTAACATCTTGTACATTTATTTTGAAAATAATAAATATAATTATAGCTGTTGAATAGACCAAAAATGTATAGATGAAATTTACTTGAACTAGAATACCTGCAAGGGTATATAAGAAAATCTGTCCTATAAATTCAGCTGCATTTCTTAGAGCATGGAGCTTTGTTCTCTCATCATTATCATTATATAAAAGATTTATATAATTTGCAGAATGCCCATTAAAGAGTCCAAGTCCTGAACCTAGGATAACCCTAGATAATAAAATTAGAGGATAAGAGTTGAAAATCACAGGAATTACCCCACTTATACTCACTAGAGATAGCCCTAAAAGGACTGTTTTTTTCATTCCTATATTTTGGGCTATATATTCTGCCAAAAGTATAAAAATCATAGTACTAAAAGATGCTAAAGTTACTATAAACTCAGTATTGGATCTTGTTAGGTTAAAGGCGTGCTGAATATAGATAAGAGAGCCTGATATAGCATTATTGCTTGCAAGAAGTAATGATATCGAAAGTATTGCAAGTTTTTGAGCTATATTCTGACTCTTAGACATCTTCTCGCTCCTTATAAGCGATAAATAATCTCTTAGCAAAGCCTACCATCTCTTTTGAAAAGTCATATCTCAAAAATTTTTCGTCTAAATCATCTAACCTAACCCTATCAAGTCCATCAGAGTCTTTAAAAAATTTGGAAAGTCTCTTCGCCCTATCAAAATCTTCTACAAAAAACTCTTTTATGGTATCATCCATTTTTTTATCTATCCTAGAGTGAGCTGCAAGAACTGCTTGGAGGGTTTTCTTGTCAGATGCATCTATCTTTGCAAAGTCTATTGAATAAAGGGCAGCCCTATATCCATGTTCAGTATCATAAGAATCATCTACTCTTTTTGTATCATGAAGACTTGCTGCATATCTTAGCACATCAGTATCGTTAGAATTAAGCTTATACTTATAAGATAAGAGCATAGCAAATAAAATTACTCTTTCTATATGACCTTGGCCATGAACTTTACTTTTATATAGGATATCGGTATTTAAGTTTCTATATGTGTCTAAAAGAATCTTATAGTAAGATGATTTTCTAAAATCTTTAAAAAAATCATAATCATCAAGCCATGAGTCTTGATTAAGTATGTCAAGTATAATCATAATTCTCTCCTAATTACTTATTAATTTATTATTATTATATCAAATTGGATTAAGATTTAATAGAATTTAAATTGCTGATAATATATTTATAAAAAAGGTATATAAGTGAACAGACCTCAAAAAATCGAGTTTTTAAGTTCAATTTTTGGGGTCTGTTTATTTTTTGAAAGCTTTCTTTTTTTATTTTTATAAAGATTTAAGCATATCTACATATCTTGGAATAGAGTAGTTTTCTCTTGAAATTTCAATCTCAAGCGAATCTGAAACCTCTCTTATATTTCCTGCTATAACAAGGGCTTTTTCTTGTATAAAGCAAGCTTTTTCCTCTATATCATCTATTTGGTCAAATTTTTTAAGAATTTCTTTTAAATCTTCCCCATATTCTAGTAATTCTTCTACCTTTTTATTGATTCTTTGAGCCTTTTCTTTAAGTTTTTCATTTTCTACAAAGGATAAGTATTCTTTAATTTCTTTTATTTCCTTCATGGAAGATGGTAATATTTCTTGGTATATCATATTATTTAAGATTTCAAGTTCTGATGAGTAAAAATTACCAACTTCTTCTAATTCTACATTTATGATTGATTCAATTTCCTTATCTGTAAAAATTTTCTCATCCTTATAGAGCTTATAAGCATTAGAATTTCTGGCATTTATTAGGGCATCAAGGAAGCTTTTATGATTCTTAAGTCCTCTCTTTTTTGCTTCTTCAAGCCATTGTTTTGAATATCCATCTCCTTGAAAGAGTATGTTTTTATTTTCATCATAAATTTCTTTGACAATCTTATAAACCTCATTCATTAGGTCTTTTTCATCAATTTTTTCAAGTCTATCAGCAATTTTTTTCATACTTTGTGCCATAGCAAGGTTTATAAGGGTGTTTAAATCAGATGCAGTCTTTGAAGATCCAAGCATCCTAAATTCAAACTTATTTCCAGTAAAGGCAATAGGTGAAGTCCTATTTCTATCAGATGAATCTGTTTTTATCTCACCTAGATGAGGTATATTAACCCTATTATCTATATCAATACTTTCAAAATTATTTTCTGAAATTGATTTGAGCATATCTTCTAGGTCATTACCTATAAACATAGAGATTATAGAAGGGGGTGCTTCATTTCCACCTAACCTAAAGTCATTGGTTACAGATGATGTTGTTACTCTGATTAGGTCTTGATATTTATAGCAAACTTCTATCATTGCAGATAGGAAAAGCAAGAATATAGGATTGTTCTTAGGGTCTTTTCCTGGTGAAAAACAATTTTTCCCATAATTTGTAGCTAGTGAGTAGTTGTTATGCTTTCCACTTCCTGCCATATTTTTAAATGGTTTTTCCTTTAATAGACAGGCTAGCTTATGTTTAATTGCAGTTTTTTCTAGTATATGCATAAGAAGTTGGTTATTATCTACAGATATATTGCAATTTTCAAACATTATAGCTATCTCAAACTGATTTGGACCTACTTCGTTGTGCTCAGCTTCCATATAGATACCAAGGTCATAGAGTTGTTTATTTACATCTTCAAAAAAATCATTTACTCTTTGAGGAATAGCTCCAAGATAGTGAGAAATTAATTCTTTTTCGACCATAGGATCTGAACCTATAAGACTCATACCACAATACTCAAGGTCTATTCTTTTATCAAAATATTTTTTATCAATAAGGTAAAATTCTTGTTCAAGTCCAACCTTAGGCTTTACCCTATAAGTTTTTTCATCCTTTAAAAATAAATTACAAACTCTAGAAGCTTCCTTACTTATTCTATTCATTGATTCCATTAGTGGAAGCTTTTTATCAAGTTTTTCTCCATAAAATGAAACAAAAACTGATGGTATATAAAGAGTTTCGTCTTCTATAAATGAGTTAGCTGTCAAATCCCAATAAGTATATCCCCTAGCCTCAAAAGTTGATCTCATTCCACCAGATGGAAATGATGATGCATCAGGCTCACCTTTTATAAGTTCATTTCCAGAAAACCTATGTATTGGATTGTGTTTATCATCTCTATTTAAAAAAGCTGTCTTCTTGTTGGCAGTCTTTCCATTTAAAGGTTGAAACCAGTGGGTGTATGATGTAGCACCTTTTGAAATGGCCCAAGCTTTCATGGCATGGGCAATGGAGTCTGCTGTTTCCTTATCAAGATTTATATTATTTCTGGCAGCCTCTTTCCATTTCAAATATACAGGATAGGGAACATTCTCCTTCATTGTCTTCTTATCAAAAGCTAAGTTTCCAAATTCTTTTAAATTCATATACCGACCTTTCTAATGCTTTTTTCAGATTTACTTCTAGATTATAACACGATTTTTTTTATATGAAAATAATTTTTCAACTTTATTAGCTAGCTATAATAAATTAAGATTCATTGACACTAAAGTAAATTAGTGATAGATTATAAATAGTTATTGTATATAAAAGGATTTAAGATGAAAAAAAGCAAGAAAATTATATTATTATTGACAACTGCATTATCATTTGGTATTTTTGGCACAATGGAGAAATCTGAAGCAAAGTCTCTTATCATTAATTACGATCTTACAGAGGGAGTCAATGTAAGAAAAGATGATTCAGATAATGATAATTCTAATATTTTAGGTGGAATTGACTACCCAGATATATATGAGATTAAGGGCGAAACAGAAGATTATTATCAAATAGAATTTGAAGGAAAAAAAGCTTATGTAGGAAAATATTGGTTTCACATCCTAGATGATATCAAGGCCTTAAAGGATACAAAAATTTATGAAAAGAACGATGAAAGTTCTAATAAAATTTCAGATATAAAAAAGGATGAGCAATTGACCCTTGTAGATTTTGATGAAAATAAAGATTTTGTCAAAGTTAAAAAGGATGATAAAGAAGGTTTTGTAAAAATAGAAGACTTTGATTTATCTACAAAAGATGAAAAGGACTTAGATAAGTTAAAGGAAAAGTACAAAAAAATCTATGAATCTATAAAAAGATACATAGACTATCTTAAAAGAAATGGTCTAAGTCTTTATCCAGAAGGTGAAGATAAGGCAGAAGAAAACGACCAAATAAGAAGGATTTATCCTGAGAAAACAGCTTACGAAGAAAGTTCAGAAACTAGAGATATTGAATATATCTACTATACTGTTGATGACAATGATATAGGAAAATCTGCCTATAATTTTGCAACCAAATTTCTAGGTAATCCATATGTATTTGGTGGAATTGACTTGGTAAATGGTATAGATTGTTCAGGTTTTACTATGCAAGTATATAGTGAATTTGGAATTGGACTTCCCCACCTAGCTCAAACTCAATCAAACTACGGAAAAACTATAGCCTTGGGTGAAGAAAAAGCTGGAGACTTAGTATTTTTTGGAACAAGTCTTTCAAATATTACTCACGTTGCCATAGCAGATGGTCAAGGTGGAATAATCCATGCTGCTAATCCTAGGGCAGGTGTTATTACATCTTCTATCGGAAATCCAATACTTATTAAAAGATTAATAGAAAATTAGATAAGAAAAGATTAAAGTATGCCTTAAGGTGTACTTTTTTTATTGGGAAAATAATATTGTAAGTGAAAAAAAATAGTGATATAATAATTCATGAAATATTATAGAAAAATTTTAGTAAATATAAGGAGTTAAAAATGAGTGATACACTTAACCCGTTAGAATCTGCCCAAATACAAATAAAAAAGGCTTGTGATAAGCTAGGACTTAATCCTGCAGTATATGAATTCTTAAAAGAACCTCAAAGAGTAATTGAAATTTCGATACCTGTTAAGATGGATGATGGAAGTCTCAAAATTTTTAAGGGCTATAGATCAGCCCACAATCACGCTCTTGGACCTTCAAAGGGAGGCGTTAGATTTCATCCTGATGTAAATATTGAAGAAGTAAAGGCACTTTCTACCTGGATGAGTCTTAAATCTGGACTTTTGGCAATTCCTTATGGTGGAGGTAAGGGTGGTATAGCAGTAGACCCATCAAAACTTTCCGAAAGAGAACTTGAAAGCCTATCTCGTGGATATATAAGAGGGCTTTACAAATATCTTGGTGAAAGGATAGATATACCAGCACCAGATGTAAATACCAACGGTAAAATTATGTCCTATTTTATAGATGAATATATAAAACTAAATGGAGATAAGGAAGATATAGGAACTTTTACAGGAAAACCTCTTATACTTGGAGGAAGCCTTGGAAGAAATGAGGCTACAGGATTCGGATTAATAATTGCAACAAAATACACTGCAAATGAAATAGGAATCGACCTTAAAAAAGCAAGGATAGGACTTCAAGGTTTTGGTAATGTAGCAAGCTTTAGCTTAAAATACCTTAATGAGCAAGGAGCAAAAATACAATATCTTTCAATAAGAGATGAAAGTGAAGAGTGTGGAAGATCTGCTCTTTACTCAGAAGAAGGCTTTGACTATGATTCACTCCAAGCCTATAGGGATGAACACAAAACCCTTGCAGGATATCCTAACGCAAAGAAAATAAGTGATGATGAATTTTGGTCAACAGAGTTTGATATTCTAATTCCTGCAGCACTTGAAAATATAATAACAGAAAAAATAGCTAAAAATCTTAATGTAAAACTAATAGTAGAAGGAGCAAATGGTCCAACAACCCCAGAAGCTGATGAAATTCTTAATGAAAAGAACATTGAAGTAATTCCAGATATATTAGCAAACTCAGGTGGAGTATTAGTATCATACTATGAATGGGTTCAAAACCAATATGGCTACTATTGGACACAAGAGGATGTCCAAGAAAAACAAGAAAAGGATATGTTAAAAGCTATAGAAGGAATCTATGAACTTAAAAGAGAATATAAAACAAATATAAGGCAAGCTGCATATATGTATGCAATAAAGAGAATTGCAGAAGCAATGGAACTAAGGGGATGGATATAGGTCTGTCCGACCCATAGAGGACTAGCACGTCTGGCTCAATGAGTTAGCCGAGTAGTATGTATCCCAAAATAAAATACCAATATAAAAAACTTACAAGAATTTCAAAATAGCTAATTAAAAACAGATATATTTCTACTATAAATCTTCTGAATAGGGTGATTTCCCCTTTCAGGAGATTTTTACTTAAATAACATAAATCTAGAAAATCAATAAAATCTATTCTTATGGTGATTAATGATATAAAAAATATCAACCTATAGGCTTTCTAGCCTACAGATTGATAATGTGGTTAATCTAATAACAAATTTTCCAAAAAGTTATATAAATTTTACACAAAAACCTAACTTATTATTATGGTATAGGTGAAATCATGCTTATATAATTTAAAATCAGCCTATAATTTTAATATATAAACAAATTTCAAATATAACTTAATTGCTAAAAATAAAATAATTCTTCAAATTTTTTATTTAAAGCTATGCATAATATTAATGCTAGTTTTGCAGTGGGATTAAACTGACCTGTCTCAATTGAACTAATAGTATTTCTAGAAACACCTATCTCATCAGCCAATTTTTGTTGTGAAAATCCTTGTTCTTTTCTTACTTCTTTTAGTCTATTTTTAAGAATCAATTCTTCTTTCATAATAGTCCTATTTAAATGATACAAAAAAGTACCCTACAATAACAAGAAAACCAACTATGCCACTAATAATGCCAAAGAATAATTCTTTTCTTTCTTTCATTTTTGAATACTTGAATAAGTATCTTGTAGCTTCCATAGCCAAGTAAACCCCAATTATAGCATAATTAAAGCTATTAAAGAAAAAAGCTTCAATTGCAAATATTAATGCAGTAATTATTAAACCTATTTAGCTTGAGGCTTTACCAGACTTTATAATAGTATCAATCATCATTTCATCAAAATACTTGTTTTCTTCTCTACTTTTTGACAAAATTTCATCTCTATTCATTTTTCTTACTTCTATCAATTTATTGCCAAGTAAACTTTGCAATATTATTATTGCATCGTCGACAAGTAAACCTGTCAAACAAACTTAAAAATTTACTATACTTTAAAAAGGGGCTGTTGCAAAATGAATTAATCGTTACAATATCATTTCAAGTCCCTCTACGACAATTTGGCCTCCATGAGCCGGCAGGCTATTCTCAAATTGTCTAGGAGTAACTTGAAATGATGCAACGATAGAATTCATAATTTTGCAACAGCCCCTTAATAATACTATTATAAATTAAATATTTTAAATTTTAATCTAGTGGTCGGACTTAAGTCCTGCCCCACATAGGGTAATTATAGACTTTCCCCTTATATCATTTTCTTTTTTATATTTTTCATAGGCTGCAAGATTTCCTGCTGTAGTATACTCCACATAAGCTCCCTTTAAAGCTAACTTTTTTCTTGCTGGAAGAATTTCTTCTTCTGGAATTTCTACTATATCTATGTCATATTTATAGATATATTCTAAAATCTCCTTATCCCTCATAGGCTTACCTATAGCAATTCCTTCAGCCAAAGTACTTTCAGGAGAGATTTCAGGAATTCTTTTTAAATTCTTACTCTTAGCCTTAGCAAAAGGTGCACATTTTTCACTTTGTATAGCAATTATATTCGGCATTTTATCTATTAGATTTGATGATAAAAGATGTTCTAAGGCAAGGATTGAACCTATAAACAAAGTCCCATTTCCCAAAGGTAGAAAAATATTTTCTGGAATATAAGCTAATTCTTCATATATTTCGTAAATATATGTTTTTGTACCTTCATAAAAGTAAGGATTGTATACATGGTTTGCATAATATTTTCCACTTTCCCTAACATATTTTCGACACTCATCAGCACAATAATCCCTATTTCCATTTATTACATGACATTTTGCACCATGAGCTTCAATCATACTTATCTTTTTAGGTGATGTATTTTCCGGAACAAATATCTCACATTCTATGCCAAGTTTTGCAGCATAAGCCGCAACTGAATTTCCAGCATTACCTGATGAATCTTGAACAATAGACTTAACACCTATATCTATGCAGTGAGTCAAAAGAGCTGCAGCTCCCCTATCCTTAAAAGATAGGGTAGGCATCATGTAATCCATTTTCATTAAAAGATTTTCATCATAAGCTATAATAGGTGAAAGTCCCTCTCCCAAAGTCACAGACTTATAAGATGAACCTTCAAAAGGCATAAAGGCTCTATACCTAAATATATTCCACTCATTTGTGTCGATAAGATTTTTAGAAAAATCTGGAATATCATAATTGAGCCTAAAAAGCCCACCACAATCACACTTATATTCTAAAGTATCAGTAGGATATTTCTTCCCACACCATGTACATTCAAATTCTACCATTTCTCCCCTATTCTGTTGATTTGTTTGATCCAAACAATGAATTAAATATATCTTTTATAAAGTTTATTATCTTATCTAAAAGTCCTGATTCTTTTATATTATTTCCTACCTTATCAATTTCGTCTTTATTATCTTCGTAGAATTTCTTTCCTTTTTCTGTTACGTCTCCTGCAAATTTTTTTAAATTTTCTTTTACATCTTGGCTGTCTATAGCTGATGTTTCTTGGTATTGTTCAAAGTAATTTATAAGAATTTGTATATTGTTATTTGATAGAATATCTCCCATATTTACATTTTTAAGAGCATCTTCTATATACATTTTTATTTGATTAGAATCAGCTGTTTGTCCATTTTTTTCTTTGTATTGTTGAAGATCTTGTTTTACTTCTGCTACTACTTGGTCAAGTTTTCCCTTATCAAATGAGGAATTATCAGAATTTTCTTCACTTATTTTCTTAAGTGTCCCAAGCTCTTCTTGTGCTGTTTTGGTTCTTTCTGTATCTATATTATTTCCACTTAACTCAACTGCCTTATATACCCCAACAAGGGCAGATTCTCCAGTAACAGGTTTTGGACTTGCTACTTTTATTTCTGCATCTGTAATTCCTGCAGTTATAGCTGCGTTAGTATATTGACCTTCAGTTATTGAGTTTATATAGTCAGGTGTTTTTATATCAACCTTTATTCCTGATCCTTTTGGAAGTTTTTTTACAGCAACTGAAGAAATCATGTCATAATCTGATGTGCTATAACCAAGGTATCTTTGAAGGTCATTTGCATTTACGCTTGCTATATTAATATCATCTGAAAGATCAAGTTTTTTCCTAACCTCTTGGATTTGACTTTCATTTAAGCCAGCTCCATAAATGTAGGATTGCTTATTTGAATCAAATTGTTCGGCTTTTACAAGGCTTGGAACAAAAATAGTAAATATTAAAATCAAAGCCAATATCTTATTTTCTAATGTTTTTTTCATATTCTCCCCTAAAGATTTTTTATTTTTTTGATTATATTATCAAGGTCTTTTTCTTCTACGTCTTCTATCCTTCCTTCATCTATCATTTTTGTTATTTTAGGATTTATGGCAAGTTTTGATACAGTATCTATAGCAAATTTATTAGCAATATCATCTGTTGCACCCTCACCAAATATTTTATATACTTTTCCAGTATCTGGAGCTTTAAAATATGACATATTTTCTACTATTCCAAGGATAGGCTTGCCCATCATTTTCGCCATGTTCAATGACTTTTCTACAACCATTCCAACCAAATCTTGAGGTGTAGTTACAGCAATTACCCCATCTATATTTAAAGATTGAAATACTGTTAGAGGAATGTCACTTGTTCCTGGTGGCATATCTATTAAAAGATAATCTAAATCTCCCCAGTCTGCCTCTGAGTAAAATTGTTTTAAAACATTGGTAACTATTGATGATCTCCAAACAACTGGAGATGTTTTTGAATCAAGGACTAAGTTTATTGACATAATCTCAATTCCACTTTTTGATTTAGCTGGTATCATTGCTCCATCTTCAAGAGCCCTTATCCTATCTTCTATGCCAAAGGCTTGAGGAATTGATGGTCCTGTAATATCTGCATCAAGGATTGCTATCTTTTTTCCATCTTTTCTAAGCTTTGATGCAATAAGGCTTGTCACTGATGACTTACCTACTCCACCTTTACCAGACATCACTGCTATTGTCTTTTTTATATTTGAGCCTTTTCTAGGACTTACCTTAAATTTATCAAAGTTTAATTTTTTGTTTTCCATAAAATCTCCTTTAGCTAATTTTAATCTTAACACCTATATTATATGCTCTTTATCTTATTTTTCTATCAAGCAAGATATACATAGTTTCCATAAAACATGGTAAAGGTAGCTATAAGTATAAATATGTGCCAGATAGCATGATTATATTTGATTTTCTTATTAGAATAAAAGTAGGCACCAACTGTATAAAATATTCCACCTAATATCATATATAAAAGATATCCTATTCCTATATGTTTAATTATTTGATAAAATAGGATTAGAGAAAGCCATCCCATTATTATGTAAATAATCATTGATATTTTTGAAATTTTTTCTTCCTTAGCCTTTGAAAAAGCAATAATATTCATAAGTATTCCTGCTATAGCAAGAATCCAAACAGCAACAAATATTACTAGTGAAAGCACTGACCTAAGACCTATAAGTATAATAGGAGTATAAGAGCCTGCTATGGTTAGGTATATTACTCCATGGTCTATAGCCCTAAAGACTGTCCTAAGCTTTGGATTTGTCATTGAATGATATAGAGTTGATGACAAAAACATAAGACCGATAGAAATCATATAGATTAAAAATGCTACAGCCTTAAGATAGTCTTCTTCTTTAAAAGCTGAAATTATAATAGGTAAAAAGCATATTAATGTTAGGATAAAACCTATAGCATGACTTACTATATTTGTAATTTCCTCACTTTTTTTGTATTGTATTATTCTCATTACTTACTTCCTTATCTTTTATTTATATATATGATATTACAAAATTATGTTTTAATAAAGTTTTATTATGGAAAATTTATAAATTTCATTTCTAAACATTAAAGCAAAAAAAATATCTTGACAAATAGATTTTTTCAATGTATTATTAGCTTAAGATATTAAAGACTTTGATAAGAAGAGTAACTAATAGGCTATATTTAAAGAGAGTCTTGGCAAGGTGTAACAAGATAGTATAGGATTAGAGAAAAAAGCCTTGGAGTCGTGTCGAGGATTAATTGATTTGACACCGTAATTTGCACGTTATAGCAAAGGGGTATGTATGTACTTTCTTATTTTAAAATCCTTTGAAAGTATATATGGTACTTTATAAGGATATTTTTGTGAGAAAATATTGAATTTGGGTGGTAACACGGTCTTCGTCCCTTAGGGATGAGGCCCTTTTTTAATGTCTTAATTATATTTTAGGAGGATAATAATGAAAAAATTCAGGAGATTTTTTCTAGCATTTATTTTTATTTTTGTACTTAATATTACAAGTTCTTATGCTAGTGAAGATACGTTTAAGGTTGGAATGGAAGTAAACTATGCTCCATTTAACTTCTCTCAAGTTGATGATTCAAATGGAGCTGTAGAGGTTGCAAATTCAAAGGGTGAGTATGCTAATGGTATAGATGTACAAACCGCAAAGATGATTGCAGATAAGTTAGGTAAAAAACTAGAGATTTATAAGATTGACTGGGACGGACTTCCACCAGCTCTTACAAGTGGAAAGATTGACGCCATAATTGCTGGTATGAGTCCAACAGCAGAAAGAAAAAAGGAAATTGATTTTACATCTCCTTACTATTTTGCAGATCTTACTGTAGTAGTTAAAAAGAATTCTAAATATATGAATGCAAAGTCTATAAATGACTTTAAGGGAGCAAAACTTACAGGTCAGCTCAATACTTTCCACTATGATTTATTAGGTCAGATGCAAGGAATTGATAAACAAACTGCTATGGATTCTTTCCCTACAATGATTTCTGCAACAAAGGCAGGTTCTATTGATGGATATGTTTCAGAAAAGGTAGGAGCTTTATCAGCAGTTGCTGCAAATCCTGACCTAAACTATGTAGAATTTCCTGAAGGTAAAGGATTTAAAACAAATGATGAGGATACAACTTGTGCAGTAGGACTTGTTAAAAATTCCCCTATGAATGCTGAAATATCAAAAATTGTCGAAGGCTTTAATAGGGATGACTTTGATAAGATGATGGAGAAGATGGTGGCAATAACCGCTTCAGATGAGAAAGAAGTGTCATTTTTTGGGCAAATGAAAAATATTTGGGATGAGTATTCTTCCATATTTATAAAAGGTATTGTAAACACTCTTCTAATATCTATAATTGCAACATCTATAGGTTTTGTAATAGGACTTTTAGTTACAGTTATAAGAAAAATTGATGTAGATAAAAATAAGAACAAAGTAGGCTACATAATTCATAAAATAGTAAATTTCTTACTATCAGTTTATGTAGAAGTATTCAGATCAACTCCTATGATGGTACAAGCCATGCTTATATTTTATGGAGCAAAGCAATTTCTAAATATAGATATGTCAACAATGTTTGCAGCTTTAATGATAGTGTCTATAAATACTGGTGCTTATCTTTCTGAAGTTGTAAGAGGTGGTATCAATGCAGTTGATAAGGGACAATTTGAAGCTTGTAAAGCTCTTGGTATGACTCATTCTCAAACAATGTTTAATGTGGTAATACCACAAGCCATAAAGTCAATCCTTCCATCAATTGGTAATGAGTTTGTAATAAATATAAAAGATACTTCTGTACTTAATGTAATTTCAGTCACAGAATTATTCTTCGTATCAAAATCAATAGCAGGTTCAACCTATCAAATATTCCAAACATATTTAATAACAGCAATAATCTACTTTATACTAACTTTCGTAGTAACAAGGATTATAATGCAATTAGAAAAAAGATATATAAATAAGGAATTTACCTTAGAATCTTCAACAGGAGGAATACATGGAAACAATAATTAAGGTAGAAAATCTAGAGAAAAAATTTGGTGAAAACCTAGTTTTAAAAGATATAAATATGGAAGTTTCTAAAGGTGAGGTAGTAACTATAATAGGCTCATCAGGATCTGGTAAGTCTACCCTTCTAAGATGCTTAAACCTACTAGAAGAACCTACAAGTGGAAAAATTCTCTACAAAAATGAAAATATACTTGAAAAGCACTTTGACCTAAGAGCTTATAGGACAAAAGTTGGAATGGTATTTCAAAACTTTAACCTTTTTGAAAATAAGACGGTTTTGGAAAATTGTACTTTAAGTCAAGAGAAAGTCCTAAAGACTTCAAAATCTGATGCTGAAGCTAAGGCTCGTAAATATCTAGAGCTAGTAGAAATGGCTCAATATATTAATGCTAAACCATCACAAATATCAGGTGGTCAAAAGCAAAGAGTTGCCATAGCAAGAGCACTTTGTATGGATCCTGAGGTATTATTGTTTGATGAACCAACAAGTGCTTTAGATCCTGAAATGGTTGGAGAAGTTCTAAGAGTTATGACAAAGCTTGCAGAAGAAGGTATGACAATGATTGTAGTAACTCACGAGATGGATTTTGCAAGAGAAGTTTCAACAAGAGTACTTTTCATGAATGAAGGAATAATCCTTGAAGATGGTACACCCGAAGAAATTTTCACAAATCCAAAAAATCAAAGAACAAAAGATTTTCTTAAAAGATACAGAGGATAACAGAAGCGGGAATTCCCGCTTTTTCTTTACATAAATTTAGGTATAGTAGATAAAAGGAGTTAATTATGGAAGATAAGTTAATAGAAATTTATGATAAAAACAATAATTCAATAAGTTTTGGATACAAGATATTTGAAGATAACAAAAATATTCTTATAAACAATTTAGATGACCAAGGTAGGTATGATGGCTATTTACTAGTAGACAAAAGCTTAATAGAGCAAAAGGAAACATCAGAATTTTTAAATAAGCTTAAAATCTACAATTCCTATTGGAAATCTATAAACATTGGAAAATCTGATAGTGAAGTCTTTAAAAATGACCTATCTTTTCTTGATATTCTCAGCTATGCAAAAGATAACAATAAAATTGTAAGCCTAGGGGAAGACCTTCTTTATTACAATATAATAAAGGGCTATGTAGAAAAAATTAATAATGAAAAAGTCTACATAAGGGCTATAGATATAAATAATGGCAAATATTTTGACGATTTTGAAATGGAAATTGTTAATATAAAGTACTTAGAAGTAGAAACAATAGACAACATCCTATTGGACTACGCTTATAATGAAATTTAT
The DNA here is from genome assembly GCF_034090325.1 of Anaerococcus porci. NCBI lineage: Bacteria > Bacillati > Bacillota > Tissierellia > Tissierellales > Peptoniphilaceae > Anaerococcus > Anaerococcus porci. The sequence goes on along the minus strand of NZ_JAXDSU010000057.1, from coordinate 19,532 downwards.
TGATGTTTTGGAGTTATTATGGATCACTACCTAACAAGAGATAAGCCTTACAAGGCTATAATAAAATTTTCAATACCAATGATTATAGCATCCTTATTCCAACAAGTCTATACCTTAGTCGATTCTCTAATAGTTGGAAAATATGTTGGTGAGTCCGCCCTTGCATCGATTGGTGCAAGTTTTTCTTTGACAACTATTTTTATATGTATTGCTATAGGTGGAGGTGTTGGAGCATCTGTCTTAATTGCAAGATATTATGGTGCTAGAAATTATATAAAGATGAAAACTGCTACTTATACTTCAATAATATCTTTTTTAATTGTGGCCATTGCACTTTCAGTTTTTGGTCTTATTTTTTCAAAGGATATTATGATTTTGCTACATACCCCTGATAAGATACTAGATTTATCTGTCCTATATCTGGATATCTATTTTTATGGGCTCCCTTTTTTATTTATGTATAACATAATATCTGCCTTATATAATTCCTTAGGAGAGTCTAGAATTCCCTTGTATTTTCTAATTTTTTCATCAATTCTTAATGTTATTTTAGATGTATACATGGTTAGGGACTTAAAGATGGGAATAGAGGGAGCAGCCTATGCTACTTTATTAGCTCAAGGAGTATCAGCCTTTTTTTCTTTCATTTTATTTTTAAAATATATGGGGAAATTTGATGCTAAGGTTGATAATTTTTTTGATATCCATGAATTAAGACTCATGTCAAGACTAGCAATTCCATCTATTATCCAACAATCAACTATTACTATTGGTCAAGTATTGGTTCAATCTGTTGTTAATTCTTTTGGAACAGAAATACTTGCAGGTTTTACTTCCGCTTTTAGAGTGGAAAGTCTTATAATAGTACCACTTACAAGCCTTGGTAATGCAGTTTCTTCTTATACATCTCAAAATGTTGGATCAGGCAAAAAGATGAGAATAAGTGAGGGGCTTCGCAGCAGTTTAATTATTGTTGGATTTATATGTTTTTTTATATGTATATACCTGAGTATATACTATAAATCTATTATTGGAGCTTTCATGAACAAGTCATCTTCAAAGCTTGCTTATGAAACTGGGTATTCCTATCTTAGCTTTATTGCTTTCTTTTTTGTACTTGTTGGTTCAAAGCAAGTAGTTGATGGTGTATTGAGAGGTCTTGGAGATGTGAGAATATTTACTATGTCAAATATTGTAAATTTAAGTATAAGGGTAAGTTTATCAATGATTTTCGCTCCAATAATTGGTATAAGTATGGTTTGGTATTCTGTTCCTTTAGGTTGGCTAGCTAATTTAGTCATATCATCTATTTATTATTTTTATTTAAAGAAAAGAAATTTTACACTAAAATTTTAAGAAATTAGACTTAACTTATAGAAACTTTATTTAGTAAAAAATTAAAAGCTTGCTTGTAGCAAACTTTTAATCTTTTGCTATTTTTAGAGATTTTGTATTTTCTCTTTCAATTTTTTAGTTTCTTCAAATACACTTTTTGCATCCATTATTGCCCTCACTACACATATACCATCAAAGCCTGTATTTTTTAATATATCTATATTGTCATAGTTAAGACCACCTATAGCGTAAACATCTATATCTACATTCTCCTTTATTCTTTTAAAAGTTTCTATAGATGTTCTTTTTGTCTTAACATGGGTTTTTGTTTCATAAATCGCCCCTACTCCAAGGTAATTTGCCCCATCTTTTTGAGCTCTTTTTGCAGCTTCTACACTTTTTGCAGTAGCTCCAATTATAGTATTTTCTCCTAAAAGTTTTCTAGCTAGATTTACTGGCATATCATCAGCTCCAAGATGAACTCCACAGCCTAAAGCCCATGCAAGATGAGGCTTATCATCAAGTAAAAGAGGAAGCTTATATTTATCAGAAAGAGCCTTTACTTTTTTGCCTAATTTTAGGATTTCAAGGTCAGTTTTTTCCTTTTCTCTAAGTTGTAAAATATCAACCCCACCCTTTAGGGCATCTTCTACTCTTTTAAGAAATTCTTCTTCGGTATACTTGTCTGAGTTTGTAACTAGATATAATTTTTTCATAAAATCCCCTTTTTAATCTTTGCACTTTTTTCTATTGTTTCATTTTTTATTGTAGCAATATTATCCATTAGGTTTACAAAAAAGCTATAAGGCTTATCTTTTTTTGATAATTCTGCCGATATTTCAAGAATCAAAAGTCCCAAGAGTGAAGCATTTATCTCATCAGTAACTGATAAAAATGTTGATATGAGTCCTGTTAACATACATCCTGTTGCTGTTATTTTAGAAAGTTCTTCACATCCATTTTTTATTAGATAATAATCTTTTTCTTTTACTAAAATATCTGTAGCTCCTGTAATAAGAACAGTTGTTTTATATTTGATAGAAAGCTTTGATGCAATTTTAATCATTTCTTCTATATTTTCATCGCTTATCTTATCCTCACAGCCTACATCTACGCCCTTTGCATTTGAAATTTTCCCACTTAAGGCAAGAATTTCCGATGAGTTTCCTTTTATAATTGAATATTTATATTGGCCTAAAAGTTTAAGGGATAAGTCATATCTAAGCTTACTTACTCCTATTCCCACAAGATCAATTATAATAGGAATATTTTTATTGTTTGCTAATCTTGAAGAAATTTCAATTGACTTTATTCTTGCATCCGTTATATTTCCAATATTTAGAGAGAGTGCCTTTGCTTTTGGAACAATATCTCTCATTTCATCAGGGTGTTCTGCACATATTGCCTTAGCACCTTGAAAAAGTATAGCATTTGCTAGCATATTTATAGCTAATGGATTGGTAATAGCATGAATTAGTGGTTCTTGCTCTTTTATTTTTTCTCTATTTGTTAGAAGTTTTTTTAGATTTATCATAAACATTTACTCCAAGTTTTTTTTGAATACTATATAAGACCTTGGATTTTTGTAAAGTTTTTAAAAAAATAAAGGCAAGAGAACCACCTATTATTGTAGCTATAATAAAGCTTGGTAGGTAATAAAACCAAGTTATATCTCCCGTTCCATAAAACAATTTCATAACTGGATATGATACTAGAGCTCCTATTACACCAGTTCCAAGAATTTCTCCTATTACTGGGCAAAGAAGATTTCCCTTGGATTTCCTATAAAATATACCTGAAAGAACTGCTCCAAAAACTTGACCTGTAATGGCAAGGGGTGGAATTCCCATAAAACTCATTCTTATTATAGCTGTAAGTATAGCATTTAAAAGGCTATACCAAGGTCCTAAAAATACCGAACATACTACATTTACAAAATGTGCTGTTGGTGCAAATCCCTCAAATCTTAAAATTGGTGAAATAACTACCCCAATTGTTACAAACATAGAGACTGTTATCATTACAAGTAATCTATTATCTTTTTTCATTTCTTCTCCTTGACTTCATATATTAGTCTTTAAAGATTGATATAATCTGTAAATACTGGACTCATACCAAAACTTTTTAAATCCTTAATCACATCATCACAAGATCTAGAATCTGCAATTTCAAATTGTTCATCTCCTTCATCTTTGCTTCTTTTAGACCTATGACCTATAGATGTATCAACAGATGCTGATATTTTTGTTGCCGCATATTTTATTGCCAAATTTCTAAAATCTTTATCTTCTCTTGTAGAAAGAGTAATTGATGCAAATGGCAAGAAAATCCTTAATGCAAGCATGATTTGGAAAAATTTCTTATCATCTATCTCACAAAAATCAAGCTTATCCGCCCCATGAGTAGGTCTTATTCTTGGAAGTGATATGGATACTTCTGCATGGGGATATTTTCTTTGAACTTCTTTTGCATGAAGTCCAAGTTTATAGGCCTCTTCTATCGGATTATTTAATCCAAAAAGTACACCAAATCCAACTCCTCTAAAACCTGCCATTAGGGCTCTTTCTTGTGTATCTATTCTATACACAAAAGATCTCTTGTGGCCATAAGGGTGGTAGTAATTGTATGACTTTTTATTATAAGATTCTTGAAAAACTGTAACAAAATCAGCTCCGGCTTCTCTTAATTTTTCATAATCTTTAATATTTGCAGGATAAATTTCTATACCTACTGTTTTAAAATACTTACTTGCAAGCTTACAAGCATTTGCTATATAGTCGATTGATGAAAATCTTTCACTTTCTCCTGTTAGAATTAATACTTCTTCTATTCCAGTATCTGCTAAGGCCTTCATTTCATCTTCAATCTCATCTCTATTAAGCTTTGCTCTTTTTATATTGGATTTTTCTCTAAAACCACAATATCTACAAGAATTTTCACAGTAGTTTGCTATATAAAGTGGTGAAAATAGAAATACATTATTTCCAAAATACCTTACTCTCTTATCTTGGGCAATCTTTCCCATTTTATCAAGAAAGTTACTAGCTGTATCTGACAATAGGTTATAAAAATCTTCATCATCTAAATCAATTTTTTCCAAAGAAGCTAAAACATCAGCCTGTAATACTTTTTTATTTACTATATTTTTGTAGCTTTTTTCTAATTTATCTTTTATATTTGAATCAATTATATCCATTGTTGGAAAATAATCTGTTACCTTTCCTATATTCATATTAATCAAAAAAGTCCCTTAGTGGTGATGATGGATCAGCTCCAGCTTCTAAGACTCTTCCTGGTTTTGAAAGATAGGCTAATCTTCCTGCCTCTATTCCTAGTTTAAAGGCATGTGCCATAAGGCTTATGTCAGATGCTGATGATATAGCTGTATTTGCCATTATAGCACTGGCTCCCATCTCCATTGCTTCTGCAGCTTGGCTTGGAACGCCAATTCCTGCATCAACAATTACTGGTAAGTCTACTTCATCAATAATAATTTTTATAAATTCTTTTGTAATAAGTCCCCTATTTGAACCAATTGGTGCGGCAAGGGGCATTATTGAAGCGGCACCAGCATCTCTTAGGTCTCTTGCAAAATTTAAGTCTGGATACATGTAAGGCAAGACTACAAATCCATCTTTCGCTAAAATTTCTGTCGCTTTTAATGTTTCTACATTATCAGGAAGAAGGTATTTTGTATCTCTCATAATTTCAATTTTCACAAAATTACCACATCCCATTTCTCTTGCAAGTCTTGCTATTCTTACGGCTTCATCTGAATTTCTTGCTCCAGATGTATTTGGAATTATTGTCACATGCTTTGGTATATAATTTAAGATATTAGCGACATCTTTTGTATTGGCTCGTCTTAGAGCAACTGTAATCATTTCGCATTCTGCATTTTTTACAGCAGCATCTATAAGATTGATTGAATATTTTCCACTTCCTAGTATAAATCTTGAACTAAATTCCTTATCACCTAATATTAATTTATCATCCATTTTTTACCTCTCTAATTTTTTTTAAACATTCTAAAGCTTCTAGCGATGCTACTATTCCCACATAGGCAAGATAAAGCCCATCCTTTTTGGCGTTGGACTTAAAATCTCCAAGCATTGTAATATTTTTAAATTTCTTTATTTTTATATCAGATATTTCTCCAAGTCCCGCCATGCCAGATGCTGTAAAAAGATATTTATCCTTAATATTTGTAAAATAGTCAAAAAGCATGGTTTTAGACTCCCTATTATCAAAGGCTTCTATGAAAAAATCAGCATCATCAATTATTTCTTTTATATTATCTTTATCTATATAGATATCCTTGGTGTTTACCTTAACGTATGGCAGAGTTTCTTCTATTCTTTTTTTGGTAGTAAGGGTCTTTTTCTTTCCTACTTCATCTAGCCTATAGTTTTGCCTATTAAGATTTGAATATTCTATATAGTCAAAATCATAAAGGTTTAACTCAGTTACTCCAGATCTTGCAAGAATCATAGAAACAGTTGAACCAAGCCCTCCACAACCTAAGACTGATACCTTAGCATACTTAAAGATTTCATTATCTCTTATATCTTGTCTTTTTAAAATTTTATCTCTTATATCTTCCATCATCCCCCTCCTACAAAAGAAAAAACTTCTATAGTATAGCCATCTTTTACTATAAACAATTTAAAATCTTCTCTTTTTACAAGCTCTTTGTTTACTTCACAGGCTACAAAGTCAGGATTAAAATTTTCTTTTTTTAATAAATCATAAAGTGATAAATTATTTTGAAATTCTACTTCCAATCCATTTATCAAAAGCATTTCCTCACATCCTTTTTTAAAAAAAAGACACGAAAAGTGCACCATACCCGAGGTGGTATGCCCCTTTCGTGTCCAATAATTAATATGGAAACAATAACAAATAATAATTTTATTAGAATCATAATAAAAAGACCCTAATACTAGGGTCTTTAAACTTCAATATATAGTCGCTTTCTTACGCAGGTTTTAACCTAATCAAGTTTAAAGGGTTAATGGTATACCATCTCTCAGCTAAATAGCACCCCTAGCTATTTTCATTATAAGACAAATCATTTTTATTTGCAAAATTAATTTTAATTTTATTTCTCTTTTTTGATATCTAGGCAATATTTAGGTAAATATATGAGTAAGTATATAAAGGATTACTATTAAAGATATATTTGAAGCTTCAAATATAGAGATTCTCAATATAAGGAAATATTATAATATACAAATTGATTGTTTTTCATATTAGACTTTCCAATTTTACCAAAAGATAGGCTAAAGATAATTTACTAGAATATTTTTTCCACATCTAACTTAATCTTAATTCACTTAGACTACCTATCTTTAAGACTTAGATAATTCTTTTTTTGACTTAAAGACTTATAAGCAGGTCTTATTATTTTTGAATCTTCAATTTGCTCAAGTCTGTGAGCAGACCAACCGACTGTTCTTGCTATTGCAAAGATTGGTATATATAAATCTTTTGGAATTTTTAGCATTTCATAGCAGAAACCTGAGTATAAGTCCACATTTGCGCAGGCAGGATAGTCTCTTTTTAATTTTTCCATAATTAGCTTTCCACCAATTTTTTCTACTCTTTCTATAAATAAGAAATCTTCTTCTCTTTTCTTTATTTTAGAAAGCTCTCTAGCCTTTTCTTTAAGTAGCACTGCCCTTGGGTCTGATAGAGTATATACTGCATGTCCTAGTCCATATATAAGTCCTTTTTTATCAAAAACTTTCCCATCAATCATCTTAGATAGATAGTCTTTTATTTGATCTTCATCTTTTAAATCTTTGACATTTTCTCTTATATTCTCAAGCATTTGACTTACTCTTAGACTTGCTCCACCATGTCTTGGTCCTTTAAGGGAGCCAAGTCCTGTAGCTATAGCGGAATATGTATCAGTACCTGATGATGAAACAACGTGAGTTGCAAAAGCAGAGTTATTACCGCCACCATGTTCTGCATGGATTATAAGGAGTAGATCCAATAGTTCTGCCTCTTCTTTTTTATAAATTTGATCAGTTCTTAGCATGGATAGAATATTTTCTGCTATAGTATTATCTTCAATTGGGTTATGAATTATCAGAGATTTTTTCTCAAAATTATGAATCTTAACCATATAAGAATATACAGCTATTATTGGCATCTTTGATATTAAGGATAAGGATTGAGACAAAACATTTAAAGTATCAGTATCATCGGCTTTCTTGTCATATGAATAAAGGGCAAGGACTGAACGCATCATAATATTTACTATATTATTTCCAGGAATATTAAGAATAGTATCTTCAAAAAACTTCTTAGGTAGGATTCTTTCATTGGTCAATACTTCCTTAAAATCTGAAAGTTCACAAGCTTTAGGTAGCTGATTAAATAAAAGAAGGTAGATTATCTCTTCAAAACCTAGTCTTTTATTATCGTTAAAGTCTTTTACCATATCAGTTAGGGCATATCCTCTATAATAAAGTTCACCTTCTTCTGGTATTTTTTCTCCATCTTCCATCCTATAACCACATACGTCTCCAACCTTGGTTACTCCAACCAAAACACCTGTACCATTTTTATTTCTAAGACCTCTTTTTATATCATACTTATCATAAAGGTCTTTCTTTATGGTATTTTCTTCTTTTATATTTTTTGCATAGAATTTTAATTTATCGCTAGCACTTATCATACTATTCTCCTATTTTATCAATAATTGCCTTGGTAAAATCAGAAAGGCTTGAACTTCCACCCAAGTCTTTGGTATGATTCTTCTTATCTTTCAAAACGTCTTCTATAGTTTCTCTTAATTTCTTAGCCTTTTCCTTCTCTTCTATATCATCAAGCATAAGACAAGATGTCAAAAGCATAGCTGTTGGATTTGCCAAATCTTCACCAGCAATATCAAGAGCTGCACCATGAACTGATTCATAAATTGCAATATCTTTACCCTTATTTACTCCAGGAATTAAACCAAGTCCTCCAACAAGACCTGCACCTAGATCCGAAAGTATATCTCCATATAAATTTTCTGTAACTATAATATCAAACTTATTTGGATTTATAACCATTTGCATGGCAGTATTATCTACCAAAAGTTCTTCAAATTCGATTTCCGGATAGTCTTTTGATACTTCCCTTCCAACTTCTAAGAATAGGCCATCAGTTAGTTTCATTATATTGGCCTTGGTAACTATAGTTATTTTCTTTCTATTAAATTTCCTTGCATATTCAAAAGCTGCCTTTATAATTCTTTGAGATTTCTTTCTTGTTATAACCTTTATAGAATGGCTTTCATCATCTGAAATCTTCTCTTCTATTCCCATATATAAATCCTCAGTATTTTCCCTAAAGATAATCATATCTACATTATCATATTTGGTTTTTATACTTGATATAGATTTAATTGGTCTTATATTTTGATAGAGATCAAATTTCTTTCTAAGTTCAACATTTATAGACCTAAAACCATGGCCTATAGGTGTTGTTATAGGACCCTTTATTGCAATCTTATTTCTTTTTATAGATTCAAATAGCTCATCTGGAATAAACTTTCCTTCTTTTTCAAAAACACTTGCTCCAGCGTTTATTTCTTCAAATTCTATTTTTGAGCCTAATCGCTTGAGGATTTGCTTCATAGATTCACAAATTTCTGGACCTATGCCATCTCCCTTAATTAATGTGACTTTCATACTTACTCCAATTCTAAATTTTTGGCGTAATTTAGGTAACCGCCTTCTCTTAATATTTCTTTTTCCCTATCTGAAAATACTCCTTTTAAATTTATAGAAATATTTTTATCTATATTTTCTATGATAAAATTCCCACTTTCAATGGAATATTCGACATTTGAAATCTTGATATGATCAAATTCTCCAAGTTTTTCATAGTCATTAAAATCTACAAACTCAAGAGGAAGTATGGCATTATTAATTAGATTTGATCTGTGAATTCTTGCAAAAGACTTAGCAAGAACAGCTTTGACACCTAAATATAAAGGAATTAAGGCTGCGTGTTCTCTAGAAGAGCCTTGACCATAATTTTCTCCTGCCACAATTACTCCACCATCATTTTCAATGGCTCTCTTCTTAAAATCACTAATCTTTGTGCTAAAGGCAAAATTTGAAAGATATTCAATATTTGACCTAAATGGCAGAAGTTTTGCATTTGATGGGCAGATATCGTCAGTAGTGATTCCATCACCTGCCTTATATATTATCTTTTTATCTATATTACTTATAGGTTTTGCCTTTGGAAATGGTTTGATATTTGGTCCCTTTACAGTTTTCTTATATCTTTTTGATAAATCCTCTTCTCTTTCAATAAAATAAGCCTTGGTATGGTTAAAGATTATATTTTCATCAAAATTCTTCTCATAAGAGAAATTACTTGGATCAGCTATATATCCCTTTATTGCACTTACAGCACAAGTTTCTGGACTTGCAAGATAGATTTCAGCATCCATAGTTCCAGAACGACCCTTGAAATTCCTATTAAAAGACCTAAGGCTTACTCCTTTGGACTTTGGAGCTTGACCCATTCCTATGCAAGGACCACATCCCGATTCGAGAATCCTTGCTCCTGCCTTTATCATCTTTGACAAGGCTCCATTTTCAGATAATTTTTCTAAAATTGTTGCAGAACCTGGAGATATTACTAAAGAAATATCAGGGTGTACTTTCTTGCCATCAAGTATTGATGCAACTTTCATCATATCCTTATATGATGAGTTAGTACAAGAACCTATGGCTACTTGGTCAAGCTTTATTTTTGGAAGATTCTCTACAATTTCATATTGATCTGGAAAATGAGGCTTAGCAACTGCTGGTTTTATATCCCTTAAGTCAATTTCCATGCTTTCATCATAGATTGCATCATCATCTGCAGAAAGCATTACATAATCTTTTTCCCTATTTTGACTCTTTAGATATTTTAAGGTGTTTTCATCTGATGGAAAAATAGAAGTTGTAGCACCAAGTTCAGCTCCCATATTACAAATTGTTGCCCTGTCTGTTACAGAAAGAGACTTCACTCCTTCTCCTGTATATTCCATAATAAATCCTGTACCACCTTTTACAGAAAGTTTTCCCAGTATATATAAAATAAGATCCTTAGCATTGACTGAATCTTTTAGTTCATTTTTAAGATTAATCCTATAAATCTTTGGTACTTTTATAAAATAAAATCCCCTAGCCATAGCAACAGCAACGTCAAGTCCACCTGCTCCTATAGCAATTTGAGCTAAAGCTCCCCCTGTTGGAGTATGAGAATCAGAGCCAAGAAGAGTTTTACCTGGTTTTCCAAATTGTTCAAGTTGAACTTGGTGACAAATTCCACAACCTGCCTTTGAAAAAGTTATTCCATATTTATTTGCAGCAGACTTTATAAATTCATGATCATCTGCATTTTCAAAACCTGCTTGTAAAATATTATGGTCTATGTATGCTATTGACTTTTCAGTCTTGACATCTTCTATATCCATAGCTTCAAGTTGTAAATAAGCCATAGTTCCAGTAGAATCTTGAGTTAAAGTTTGGTCGATTTTGATACAAACTTCATTACCTGTTTTAATCTCTCCCTTTAGGAGATGATTTTCTAAAATTTTAAGTGCAAGTGATTTTTTCATAACCTTACTCCTTTAATCCAATGATGTATTAATATTATACACTGATATGTTGAATTTTGAAAATTATTTTTCCTAGTAAAAAATCTCCCAAGACTTATCTTGAAAGATTTCTATAGCTAAATTACATAGATTTTGACTTGTTAAAAGAAGCTTCAACAGCCTTAATAAGGGCAGCCCTAAAATTATTCAATTCAAGAGCTTTAACTCCTTCTATAGTTGTTCCCGCAGGACTTGTCACCTTATCTTTTAATAGACCTGGATGTTCTTTAGTCTTATCCATAAGCTTAGCAGCACCTACTATAGTTTGAGCTATAAGTTCATAGGATATATCTCTTTTAAGTCCACACAATACAGCCCCATCAGATAAGCCTTCCATAAATAAATCAACAAAGGCAGGAAGACAACCATTTATAACAGCTGCCACATCAAATTGATCTTCATCAATTATTATTGCTTTTCCGAAAGATGAAAATATAGATAAAACATTTTGAATTTCATCATCACTTACATTTTTATTTGGAAGAAGAATTGACATGCCCTCTCCAATTGATGCTGGAGTATTTGGCATAGTCATAACTATTTTTTTATTATCTCCAAGTAAATCTTGAAGTTTTTTTATAGTGAACCCTGCAGCAATAGAGATAAAAATCTTATCTTTTAAAAAATCTTTAATTTCAGCTATTACAGATGGATAATATTTTGGCTTTACTGCTAAAACTATATAATCACTGTTTTTAACAACACTTTCATTATCACTAATAGTGCAATCTTTATCTTTAAAGAAATCAAGATTAGATCCCCTATTAGATAAAAACAATTCATTGTCATCTAAAAGTCCTTTGGCAATAGCAGATCCCATATTACCAATACCAATAATACCAATTTTCATATTTCCTCCTCCTTATAGAAAATTATATTTTTCTAAATTTACTTATTTCTATATTTTAATTTGTCTATTTTCAAAAGTATGCTGCTTTGTATCTATTAAATAAATATCTTTAATTAGTAGTTTCGATATTTTAATAAATTTTCTTATTAAGATAATTCTACGTATACTTAGCGCGAAGGGAACAGGAGAGTTTCGATTCTCCCCTTTTTCCCTCCCCCCTAAGACAAAGAAGTAAAGTTAAATTATTATTACTTGTAATGCAAAAAATATTAAAAATTAATATTTATAATGCTTATCTTAATTGAGCAAATCCCCTTGGGCTGTCTCCCAAGATACAAAGAATTATTTTAATATATAATTACTTACAATATTCTATATATAATATTTAAAATTTAAGGAAATTTAACTATCCCCTTATTTGTCCATCACCCAAAATAACATACTTATAAGTCGTAAGTTCATTAAGTCCAACAGGTCCTCTTGCATGGAGTCTTTGAGTTGATATACCTATTTCTGCTCCAAATCCAAATTCAGAACCATCTGTAAATCTTGTTGATGCATTTACATATACACAGGCTGAATCTACTTCTTCTGTAAATTTATTAGCTTCATTTATTTTTTCTGTAATTATTGCATCTGAGTGACCTGATGAGTATTTATAAATATGGTCTATAGCCTCATCTATGTCATCTACCATCTTTACTGAAAATTCATAGTCTAAGTATTCTTTACCATAGTCCTCGTCATTTGCTGGTATGGCATTTTTTATTTTCCCTAAAGTTCTATCACAAGCATGAACTTTTATATTATATTTTTCTATGATTTCATTTAAGCCATCATAAAATTCATCTTTAACTTCCTTATGAATAAGCAAGGATTCTAAAGCATTACATACTCCTATTCTTTGAGTCTTACCATTTTCAAAAATTTTAAGTGCTTTTTCAATATCTGCATACTTATCCACATATAGGTGACAGTTTCCTACTCCTGTTTCAAGGGTTGGTACACTTGCATTTTCTACTACTGCATTTATAAGAGATAAGGAACCTCTTGGTATAAGTAGGTCTATATATCCACTTAATCTCATAAGCTCGGTTGATGACTGTCTTGTTATATCATCTATTATTTGGACTATATTTTTATCAAATCCTGCCTTATCAATTCCTTCTCTAATAGCAGCTGCTATAGCGAGTGATGAGTTTATGGCTTCTTTCCCACATCTTAGTATAATAGAATTTGATGATTTAATTGCAAGGATTGATGCATCGAGTGTTACATTCGGACGTGCTTCATAAATCATTGCCAAAACTCCAATAGGTACTTTTTTCTTTCCTATAAGTAAGCCATTTTCAAGTCGTCTTACATCTTCCATTTTTCCTACTGGATCTTTTAAAGCTATCATTTGATCAATTGATAAAATCATAGAATCAATCCTATCATTGTCAAGTTTTAGTCTATCCAATAGACCATCTGCCATATTATTATCTTCTCCATTTTTATAGTCTATATCATTTGCTTTTATGATTTTTCCCCTATTTTTTTCAAGAGAAGTTTTTATATTTTCTAGTATTTTATTTTTATCTATTGTTTTAAGTTTTTTAAGCTTTCTATTTGATATTTTTGAAAGCTTCCCCATTTTTATTAGTTTTTCCCTTAAAGATTGTTCCAATATCCTCACCTCTAATTATTCTTCTAATGTTCTTTAAATCTATTGAATTTGCTATTATTGTATCAATTCCTCTTTCCATACAAAGAGCTGCCGCATTTATCTTTGTTGCCATCCCTCCTGTACCAACTTTAGAATAGGCATCCTTTCCCATGGATCTAAGTTTTTCATCTATGATACTTACCTCACTTATAAGCTTTGCGTCTTCATCTATTCTTGGATCATTTGTATAAAGTCCATCAATGTCTGATAATAATAAAAGAAGGTCGGCATCAACTAGCTTTGCAACTACTGCCGAGAGGGTATCATTGTCCCCAAAATTTATTTCAAATGTTGATATAGTGTCATTTTCATTTACTATTGGTATAACTCCCATATCTATAAGTCTATTTATGGTATTTTCGGCATTTTCATGCATAATCTTATTAGTTTCAACCATTCTTGTAAGAAGAATTTGACCTATAGAAAATCCATACTCTGCAAAGGCCTTAAGAAAAGTATTCATTAGGGTAACTTGACCTACTGCCGCAGTAGCCTGTTTTGCTGAAACATCTCCTCTCGGTCTTTCTATATCAAGTCTATGAGCGCCTGTTGCAATTGCACCACTTGATACAAGAATTACTCTTATTCCCTTATTTTCTAAATTTACAATTTCTTTGGCCAATTCTTCAATTCTTTCTATATTAACCCCACCATTTTGATGGGTAACTGAAGACGAACCTACTTTTATAACTATTTTTTTGATTTCTCTACTAAATTCTCTCATAATTTCACCTTTTTATATTGTATAGGATAATTCCACTTTAGGCAATTAAAAAGGAACTGTTGCAGAATGAATTAATCGTTCTAAAACCATTACCAGCTCCTTTACTACAATTTGGTTTCCTTAAGTGGTAGACTATTCTCAAGTTGTATATAAGTAACTTATAATGATACAAGGTTAAAAATTCAAAATTGCAACAGCTCCCTTATTTTATAGAAATTCTTCAGCTATTTCTCTTAGTAAAGCAATTTTTTTCCATTGATCTTCTTCTTTTAATTTATTTCCTTCTTCTGTAGATGAGAAACCACATTGAGGTGAGATTGCTATTTGAGACTTATCAAGATATTTACTCGCTTCTTTTATTCTATCTATTATATCTTCCTTTTTTTCAAGATTAGCAAGTTTACTTGTTACAAGACCTAAAACAACACTTTTTCCTTCTGGAACTTTTTTTAAAGCTTCAAAGGAACCTGATCTTTTATCATCATATTCTAGGAAAAATCCATTTACATGTTCACCAGCTAGTAAATAGTCTGCAATCTTGTCATAACCACCCTTAAAATGAAAAGTTGATTTATAATTTCCTCTACAAATATGGGTAAGTACGTTTAATCCTATTGGAGCCTTGTCTATTGATTCGTTATTTATTTTTAGGTAAATTTCCTTTAACTTTTCAACATCTTTGCCAGCTTTTTCATATTCTTTTATAGCATCATCGTCTACTAATGCTCCCCAAGTACAATCATCTATTTGAACTGTTCTACAACCTAAATCATAGATTTGTTGGAAAAATTCTCCATAAGCATTAGAAACATCTTTTATAAAATCTTCTTCATTTTCATAGATAGCCCCCTCTTTTATTTGAGTATAAACTGTTCTTAAAAATTGGGCTGGTGCAGGAATTGTTTGTTTTGCTTTGACCTCTTCTTCTTCAAATTGTTGCAAGAATTTGAAATGTTCTAAGAACGGATGGCCCTTAGCTGTTATTTTTCCAACTATCCTTACTGAATCAGGCCTAAGGGTTTCACCATGAAATTTTATTCTATCTTTTTCATCTAATTGGTATTTTTCTACTCCATTAAGTCCCCAGAAAAAATCATAATGCCACCAACTTCTCCTAAATTCACCATCTGTTATAAATTTAAGACCTGCTTCTTTTTCTTTTTTTACTAATTTTTCAATTTCTTCATCTTCAATTTTTCTTAATTCAATATCTGTAATAAATCCACTGTCGTAATCTTTTCTAGCCTTTTTAAGTCTTTCTGGCCTTAGAAATGATCCTACTATGTCGAATTTGTATGGTGCTTTGATTGTCATATTGTCTCCTTAAAATTATTATATTTTAGGCCTAAGTTAAATAGTAATGTTATGATATCTTTGGAAATTCATAAAGTAAAACCTCATAAAATAATTAACAATCACGGTGTAAGGATACTTAAATGTCTCTTAGACTTTCTCTTTGGAAGTTTCCATTAAAAAAGTCCTTATCATTTCTTACGAAACAATAAGGACGAATTTTTCCGCGTTACCACCTTTTTTGCATATTATGCCACTTTAGATACTTTCATATCCTATCTCTATAACGGGAGATCCCGTCTTGCTCTAAATATCGAACAAGCCCATCGGAGGCCATTTTCATTTTTGCTTCATCTTATCCCTTCTCAGCTTATGGGACTCTCTGTTAAGTCTTGGCTAAATTACTTTTCTCGTTTTTTGGTTTTAATAAATACTTTAACTTAGAACATATTTTAACCTCAAATTTATTATATGTCAAATAATTTTAATTTTTTTAATAAATATGAAAATTTCCAGTTTTATAAGCACATTGAGTAAATCTCTTTTACATCAGCTGGACTAAGTTCAACAAATCCCTCTATCTTTCCTTTTTTACCACAGGCTTTTTTAGACATTTGATCAAACTTACTTTCATCTATGCCTATATCTTTCAAATTTGAATCAAGTTCTAGGTCTTTAAAGAAAAATTTATTTAACTTCTTGATTACAATCTTTCCTACTTCTAGCTTATCTAGGTTTTTATCTATATCAAAAACATTAACTCCTAAATCATAAAACTTATGGGCTGTTTTTTCATTTAGGACATACTCCATCCACCTTGGTGTAAGTATAGCAAGTCCAAGACCGTGAGTTATATCATAAAAGGCTGAAAGCTCATGCTCCATTGGATGAACAGTCCAAGATGACTTACTTGATGCTGATACAAAGCCATTTATAGCCCAACTTGATGCCCACATAAGATTTGCTCTTGCCTCATAATTTTCAGGCTCCTTTAAGGCTATTGGACCATATTTTATTACGGTTTTCATAAGAGATTCCATTATCCTATCGAGCATGTACATAGATTCATCAACATTAAAATAATTTTCAAAAATGTGAGAAAGAATATCTACCGCCCCACAGGCTGTCTGGTATTTATTTACAGTATAGGTAAGTGTAGGATCTAGGAATGACACCTTAGGTCTTGTATCTTTATGACCTGATGATAATTTTTCATTAGTTTCAAGATTTGTAATGACTCCTCCGCAGTCCATCTCACTTCCTGTAGCTGCCATTGTTAAGACTGTAAGTAGCGGTAGAGCTGGACTCATTGGCTTATTTTCTGATATAAATTTCCATGGATCAAAGTCAACCATGGCTCCTGCAGCCATAAATTTAGAAGCATCTATAGTTGAACCTCCACCTACTGCAATAATTGCACCTATCTCTTTTTCTTTTATTATTCTTATTCCCTCTCTAACAGAGTCTATTCTCGGATTTGGTTTTATTCCAGATAATTCATAAACTTTTACTCCACTTGCTTCAAGTTCTAATAAAACCTTCTCATAGATTCCATTCTCCTTAATAGAACCGCCACCGTAGGTTAAAAGAATCTTATCTGTAAACTTCCTCGCCTCTTCCCCTATATAATCTAGAGCATCATCTCCAAAGTGTACTTTTGTTGGTATATCGTAAGTAAAATTTAACATAAAAACCCCCTTCTAGTTTATTTTTACCCAAAATTGTAAAATATCATTTAGTAAAATTATGAAAGTCTTTTAAAAAAATCTTTTTTAATATATAATTTTAAAAAAAGGAGGTATTATGAATTATTTCGTATTAGTAGGAATACTTATTATAGTTATAGGGTTTGCCCTAAAACTTGATGTAGTAGCAGTCGTTTTATTCTCAAGCCTTGTTACAGGTCTTGTCTCAGGAATGAGCCTTATAAAAGTACTTGATTTAATTGGTAATGGATTTGTAAACAATAGGTACATGTCTTTATTTTTGTTAGGTTTACCACTTATAGCAATTATGGAAAGATATGGCTTAAAGGAAAGAGCTGCTGAAGCTATCCAAAAAATTAAATCAGCATCAGCTGGAGCTGTTATTGGTCTTTATATAGTTATAAGAACTGTAGCTGCGGCTCTTTCACTTAGATTAGGTGGTCATATTCAATTTATAAGGCCAATAATCTTACCAATGGCTCAAGGTGCAGCAGAGAAAAATCGCAAACTAACAGATGAAGAAATTGAGCAATTAAAGGCACTTGCAGGTGCTAGTGAAAATTATGGAAACTTTTTTGGTCAAAATATTTTCCCTGTTTCAAGTGGTGTTTTATTGATGCAAGGTGTACTTGCTGAAGCAGGTTATAATGTAACAGCAGCAAGCATAGCTAATGCATCAATATTCGCAGGTGTTGCTATGATAGTCATATCTCTTATCCAATGTTATTTATTTGAAAGAAAGATAAGAAAGGAGGATAAGAATGTTTAATTTTATCTATCAAAACACAATAATTATCGATGAATTTATTTATATAATTTGTGGTCTAATATGTTTGCTTGCAGGTATTAAAGGACTTTCTAATAAGAATGCTCCTATAGGGACATTTTTATTCTGGACTCTTTTAGGATTTTTATTCTCATGTGGTAAATTTATAATCGATAAGTTTCAATATGGTGGTGCATTTATAGGAGCAATCCTTATGGTTATTGCTATCATAACTGTAAGTAACAATGTTAAAATGGGTAATTTTAAAGAACAAAGTCAGGAACAAAAGATTAAATATGCTAAAATAGCTGGAAATAAAATCTTTATCCCAGCTTTGGCTATGGGAATTATAGCAATGATTATGGCTCAATTTAAAAGCTTTAAAATTGTAGTAGATTCAGCGAAGGATGGATCTGAAATATTCTTCGGTTTTTCAGCCGCCCAAGTTTTAGGAATAACTTCAGTTATAGCAATAATTCTTGCAATTGCAATTACTCATGCAAAATTTAAAGAAACTCGTGAAGATACAGCAAAAATGCTTATGCAAATAGGCTCATCATCCCTACTTCCACAACTTTTAGGAGCATTGGGTGGAATCTTTGCAACAGCAGGTGTAGGTGATATAATAGGAGCTGGTATGAGTGCAATAGTGCCAGCTGAATCAAAAGTATTTGGTGTAATAGCATACTGTATAGGAATGGTTTTATTTACTATGATTATGGGAAATGCCTTTGCAGCCTTTACGGTAATGACAATAGGTGTTGCAGTTCCATTTGTAATAGGAAATGGCGGAGATCCAGCCATAGTAGCATCTTTAGGAATGACTTGTGGTTTTTGTGGAACCTTGATGACCCCAATGGCAGCAAACTTTAATATAGTACCAGCAGCAATACTTGAGTGTGAAAATGAAAAATCAATAATGAAAATTCAAACACCAGTAGCCCTAGCACTTATAGTAGTTCACATTATCCTAATGCTTGTCTTAGCGTTTTAGGTAAAATAAAAGAGGATTTGCAAATAACTCATATGTCCACTTTACTAGATAAGACGGTAAAGTGGTATATGTCATAACTTGCAATTCCTCTTTATTGTTATTCTATAATGTTTGGATTTCCAATAAGTTTTGAATTGAAATAAATTTTTGCGGCATCTTCAACATATTCTGCTGATAAAAAGGCACTCTCTAAATCTTTTCCACATGAAACAACCCCATGGTTTGCCAAAAGACATGAGTTTCTATCTTTTAGAAATGGAATAATAGCTTTAGCAAGCTCCTTACTTCCAGCAGGCTTAAATGGAGCAACTTTTATATCTCCACCTAAAAAAGGTTTCATTTCAATTAATATCAAGGGAATATTAACCCTAGAAACTGCAAATGAAGTAGCTACAGTAGAATGAGTATGGACTATGGCTTCATAATTTGGATATTTTTTGTATATTTCAAGATGCATCATCCACTCTGATGATGGCTTTTGCTCTTTTTTATATG
>NZ_JAXDSU010000086.1:0-34884 GCF_034090325.1 Anaerococcus porci | reverse complement strand
CAATTAGAGATATTATAAGAGATTTTTTATTTTTAAAAATATATTCTTTAATCATGATCTTGATTCCTTGATTTTTTCCTTTATATATTTATCTTTAATTTTTCTTTTAAATTCACATAATCTTCCATGTTTAGATTGTTTATAAAACAAAATAGATGCTGGACATACAGAGCAAGAATTTTTATTTATACACTCTTTACATCTTTTAAATTTCCTAATAGATTGTAAAATATTTGTTATCTTTCTGAGTTTAGAATTAAAAATATGTCCCTTATTATATTCTCCTAATTTGTAATCACCATGTCCTAAAAACATATGACAAGGTATAATATTTAGAAATGGATCAATTGCAAAAGAATGGATCCCTGCATCACAAAATAAATCATCATAATAAGAACTTGAAAACGATTTGTCTGACATTAATTTATTAGCTATATTGTTTTCAATATCTAAATTATTTCTTTATCTATATCTTTAAATTCTAAAGTATCATCACCATAACAATCTACAATAAGTGTCTTTGTATTTATTTAAGCAATATTTTTAAAAATTTTAAAAATTTGATTTTAATAGAATATAACATATTATATTTAATTAATTATAATTGAATTTATTATACATAAGATAATTAATATTATTACTTAGAATATTAGTATTGTAATATTTTAGATAAAAAATAAACTCTAAATCATAAAAACTATGCGTTCTATGATAAAGAATTCATTTTTTAATTCTTATTTTTGATTTAATATATGTTGCCTGTTTTTTTCTAGAGATTGAGCTAGTTTATTAAAATTGTCACTAGATTTAGAAAATAATTGATCTACATATTGATAAGATTGTTTTTTAATACTATTTGCTTGATTGTTTGCTTCTTCAATTATTCTTCTAGCTTCATCTTTGGCCTGAGTTGTTATTTGATGTTCCGAAATCATCTTTTGATATTGGTTTTTAGCTTGTTCTTTGAAATTATTAATTTGACTATTAGCATTTTCTATTTTTGACTTAGCTTCATTTTCTGCTTCTTGTAAAATTCTATCCTTTTCATCATTAATCCATTGAGCATTTTTAATTTCTGCTGGTAATGAATCTCTCATTTCTCTTACAATTTCAAATATTTCATCTGGGTCTACTGAAACCTTTCTTGAAAATGGAACAGAACTAGCATTATCCATTATATCTTCTATTTCATCAATTAATTCATTAATATTTGCCATAATTACCTTCCTCCTATATCAACCTTATCTTCTATAGCTTTTTTTACATTTTTTGATACAAATTTGGATACATCTCCACCAAAACTTGCTAGCTCTCTCACTCCGCTTGAACTTATAAAGGAGTATCTTGGGTCTGATAGCAAAAATATAGTTTCAAAACCTGGATAAAGGCTAGAGTTAAATTGTGCAATGTTAATTTCATATTCATAATCAGTCACAGCCCTTATACCTCTGACAATTGTCTTTGAATTTTCTTTTTTTGCAAAATCTACTAGCAAACCATCAAATTCTTTTACAACAACATTATCTAACTTGTATTCTTTTATGTCTTGCTTAATTAATTCTATTCTCTCTTCAATTGAAAAAAGAGTGTGTTTGACTTCATTTATTAATATAGCTACCACAACTTCATCAAACATTTTACTAAGTCTTTCAATTATATCTAAATGTCCAATAGTAATTGGGTCAAAGCTACCTGGATATATCACTTTCATAGCAATAAAATTTCACGATTTTCCTTCCATATTTTTTTTCTTTGATTAGTCTTAAATAATCCATGTCAGAAAAATCTAAATTTCTATCTGATTCGCTTATTATTATACCATTATTCTTCAATAAATGATAGTTTAATATAAGCTCTAGACTAATTTTAAGATAATCTTCTTTGTAGGGAGGATCTAAGAATATGTAATCAAATTTATAAGACTTATCCCTACAAATTTCTAAAGTTTTTCTAAAATCTCCTTTTATAGTTTCATTCTTTTTGTTAGAAATTTTTTCTAAATTTTCTTTAAGTATCTGATAATTAGACCTGTTTAATTCTCCAAATACAACAAAACTTGCTCCATGGGACAGAAATTCTATACCCATTTGACCAGTGCAAGCAAATAAGTCAAGTGCTGTAAAACTTTCCTTATAAGGATATAGTATAGTAAATATTGCCTCTTTTACTTTATTATCTGTTGGTCTTGAGTTTTTTGCTTTTGGAGATTTAAGATTAAATCCCTTATAGATTCCTGATATTACTCTCATTAGTTTAGTACAATTCCCTTATCAATGTTAAAATAATTTTCTAGATATTTTAGGTTTATATTTTTGAAATTTTCCTCTTTTGAAAATTCGAAAATTTCAAAACACAAATTAATCTCATTTTCTTTTAAGTTAAAATAGTCTATGTCATTTAAGTTTTTACCATGCTGAATTGTAGATAATATTTTCCCAGCACCTCTAAGCTTTAGATCTTTTCTAGCAATTTCAAAACCATCGTTAGAGTTTTTTATAATATTAAGCTTACTCTTTTCATTGAATTTTTCACATATTAAATAGCAATAAGACTCATACCTACCCCTACCTATTCTTCCTCTAAGTTGGTGAAGAGAAGATAGACCAAAATTATTGGCGTTGTATATAAGCATAGTATTAGCATTTTTAACATCTATACCAACCTCAATTATAGTTGTTGATATAAGTATATCTATATTTCCCTTTGAAAATTCTTTAAGTATATCTTCTTTTTCAATTGATTTTAATTTTCCATGAAGCTTTTTAACCTTATATTCTCTAAAGTTACTCTTATAATAAGAATATAAGTTTTCAACAGAATTCTTATCATCACTATCTATAGAATCACTTACTATATAAACTTGCCTACCCTCAGCTAATACTTTTTTTAACTTATTATCAATTGAGTTTCTCATAGATTCAAGAATTATTTCTGTTCTTATTTCTCCTCTTCCCTTAGGTAGCTCTGTTATTTGTGATAAATTCAACAATTTCGAAATTTTTAGATAAAGTGTTCTAGGTATAGGTGTAGCAGTCATTGTAAGATAATTAGCATTACTTCCCTTTTGATAGAGACTTTGTCTTTGTCTTACACCAAATCTATGTTGTTCATCAGCTACTATAAATTTCAGATTATTAAAATCTACATCGTCAACTATTAAGGCATGGGTACCTATAAGAATGTCAATTTTACCTTTTTTAAGATCCATTTTAATCTTATCTTTATTTTTAGTCGATGATGTAAGAAGAGAAACTTTAAGGCCAAAAGATTCAATAAAATCTTTGTTTTTCTCATATTGTTGACTTGCTAGCACCTCTGTTGGTACCATCATTGCAGATTGGTATTTATTTAAACCAAAAATAATCATACTTATGATTGCTATAATTGTTTTTCCACTTCCAACATCTCCACAAAGTAGTCTATTCATAGGACTATTGCTATTTATATCATTTAAAATGTCGACCAATGACTTATACTGACTTGAGGTTAGCTCAAAATCAAGTTTTCCTAAAATTTCATCAAGATTATACTCTAAATCTAATTTTTGATAGTAGTTCTCCTTATTCATCAGATATATAAAAATCAATTCTTTTAAGAAATCTACAATTTTTATTTCAGACTTTGCTTTTTTTAATTTAATAATTGAACTTGGGCTATGAATTTCCTTTAAATTTGATAATTTACTAGAAAATTCAAACTTTCTTATTAGCTTGTTACCTAAAAAATTTTCATCCATATTGTAGTATTTTAAGGCCTCATTGATAAAATTTCGTAGGTTATTATTTGTTATAGATCTAGTTAAAGAATAGATTGGAATGATACTTCCAATACTTAAATCTTTAAGATTTGTAAACATCGGGTTATAACATTCAAAATTTTGCCCATCAGTTTTAACTTTGGTATAAAACTTATATGTCTCACCTATCTTCAGTTTTCTTGGTGAAAACTTATCATTAAACCATATTAATTTTATTTTTTTTTCATTTTCACTAGCATAAAGATAAGATATGGTAGATTTTCTTGAATACTTCATATAAATTTTTGATTCGATAGTCCATTCAAAATAGTGCTTGTTTTCATCAATATTTGAAGATAACATAAATTTTTTTGACCTATCCTCATACTCTTTTGGATAATAATTATATAAGTCACTAACTGAATTTATTGATAATCTTTGCAAACATTCTTTCTTCTTTTTACCAATACCCTTAATATCAGTAAGATCCATTATTTACTCCAGGGTAATTGTGTAATAATAAAGAGGTTGACCTCCATAAATCAATTCTACATCAACATCCTTAAATTTCTTTTCAATAGATTTTGAAAATTTCTTAGCTTCCTTATCATCAACGTCCTCACCATAGTATATGGTAATTAAAGAAGTATCTTCATCGACAGCCTTGACTAAAGTATCCTTGGCAGTCCTATCTATAGTTTTTTTGCTTGTTACAATCTTATTATCAACAATTCCTATATATTCATTCTTTTTAATCGAAATATTATTTACATTGGTATCCCTGACTGCTATAGTCACTTCGCATACTTTGACATCTTCAATAGCTTCATTGAAATTCTCCATATTTTTATCTAATGACTGAGACTCATCAAATGATAAAAGTGCAGAAAATGATTCTGGTATTGATTTAGTTTCAACCACTCTACAATTTTTTTCGGATAAATCACAAGCTTGTTTAGCACTCATTATTATATTTTTATTATTTGGAAAAATTATAACATTTTCACTATCAATTTTTTCAATGGCCTTATAGATGTCTTCAGTAGATGGATTCATAGTTTGTCCGCCTGAGATAATTTTATCCACATTTAGGCTTTCAAATACCTTATCATATCCCTCTCCTCTGGATATAGCAATAAAACCATATTTTTTAGAAGGTTTTTTATTAACATTAATATTTGCTAAAACATCTGGATTTGTATTTTCTATATTTAACTTAATCACATCATAATTTTTGATTATATCATATAGGTCATTTAAGCTATCACAATCAAAAGACACATCAAGTAACCCATTATCAATGTTTGTGCTTAAAGATGATGATATGTTATAAAATTTTTCTTCTAAAATTTTATAATCCTCATCTATTAATAAAATTAAATCAACATTATAGGATTTTGAAGGAATATCTTTTATTTCAAGTTTAGATAAGTCTGTTTCAATATCAATATCAGAATTAAGGGCTTTGAGAGCACCTTCTAATAAAAACATAAGTCCTTGACCACCTGAATCTACTACTTTTGCTTCTTTCAATACTGGTAGCAGATTAGGTGTATCTAATAAGGCCTTTTGACCTTTATTAATAATTTTTAAAAGATACTTATCTATATCAATATTATCTATATAAGAGTTTTCTGCTTCTTCAGCCATCAATCTTGATACTGTAAGAATAGTGCCTTCAGTAGGTTTCATTACAGCCTTATATGCTGTTTCATTGGCAACTTTAAAAATCTCCTTAATCTCTAATGCACTAATTGTATCTTTTCCCTTAATAGCCTTAGCCATACCCCTACAAAGTTGGGATAGGATAACTCCTGAATTTCCACGAGCCCCCATTAAGGTACCTTGGCTTAGAAGCTTTGCTATCTCATAGCAAGAACTTGTATCAATGCTCTTAACTTTGTCTACTCCAGACTTCATTGTCATAGTCATATTTGTACCAGTGTCTCCATCTGGCACTGGAAATACATTTAAACTATCCACAATATCTCTTTTCTCATTTAAAAGTTCGAAAGCCTTCACAATAAGGATTTTGAACTTAGAACTATCAATTTTCTTCATAATTCACCTAATTTTTAATTCCTTGAACTAATATATTCACATGATTTACACTAACATTTAGAGAGTGTTCAATATTATATTTAACATTTTCTATAATATTTTGACATACCACTGCGATTCTAACACCATAATTTAGTATCAAAGATATTTCTACTGTTACTGAACCGTCTATATTCCTTGAAACTTTCACACCCATATTCATATTATCTAGACCTAAAAGTTTATATATTCCATCTTTTGTACTTCTGCTTGCAAGTCCTACCACTCCATAAGACTCCATAACAGAAGATGCAGCAATATTTGCAATTACTGTTTCTGATATACTTACTTTACCGTAATTGTTTTTATATTTAATTGCCATATACTCCTCCATTAATTTTCTTCTAATTATCATTATACCATTAATTAGTCTCCTAGTATAATTGTATAAAAGTATTATATATAGTAATTTCTAAGATTGTCAAACATATGTAATAATCCTAGAAAAAAGTAAGCTTCAATACCCTATAACTGTCTATAATTTATTGTAAGTTGTTTGTAATTTATATTAATCTATGTGTATTTTTATATTTATTAACATTTTCCATAAAATTACTATGAATTTTACTTAATATAAGTGTTGCATTAGTTTTACAATTTATCAAACAATAAAAATAACCTTAAATTTGTTAAAAATCAAATTTAAGGTTATCTTAGAGTTAATATTTAATTTTAAGAAACAAGCTAATTATGAGTCTGAAGCGATATAATATAGTTTTAGTCGTTTTATTTAATCAATTTAAACCTATCATGTAAGCACTTTTAAAAACAATTATTGTCTAGAAAAATATTAGCAAGTTCTAATTTAAATGATTTTCCTATTTTCCAGCTAATCTCTTGTATGTTTGATATCTATCGTTAGCAGCTTTTTCTGCTTCTTGATACAACTGATCAGCAGTTTCTGGGAATGATCTCTTAAGTGAAGAATATCTTACTTCTCCTCGAATAAATTCTTGGAATGATTCTTTAGGTTCTTTAGAATCTAATTGGAATGGATTCTTTCCTTCATCAGCAAGTCTTGGATCAAATCTCCATAAGTGCCAGTAACCTGCATCAACTGCTTGTTTTTCTCTAAATTGAGATTTACCCATACCAATTCTGATACCGTGGTTGATACATGGAGCATAACAAATAATTAGAGATGGTCCATCATAACTTTCAGCTTCTTTCATAGCTTTTATTGTTTGATTTTGATTAGCTCCCATAGCTACTTGTGCTACATAAACATAACCATATGAAGTCATCATCAAGCCAAGATCTTTCTTTTTAACCTTCTTACCACTTGCAGCAAATTGTGCAACTGCTGATAATGGTGTAGCCTTAGATGATTGTCCACCTGTATTTGAGTAAACTTCTGTATCAAATACTAGTATGTTTATATTTTCTCCACTAGCAAGTACATGGTCTAGTCCACCAAATCCTATATCATAGCTCCATCCATCACCACCAAAAATCCATACTGATTTTTTAATCATATAATCTTTTAATGTATAGATTTTGTGTAATAAGTCTTTAGCCTTTTCATCTGATACTGATCTAGCTTTATCTTCAAGGTTTATAATCTTAGCTGTTGCTTCTTTAGAAGCCTTAACATATTCTTTTCCCTCAAGCCATGCATTAAATGCTTCACTTAATTCAGAATCAATATTAAGTTCATTAAATTCATTCATATATGTTTCAAGGAGTAATTTATTTGAGTCAGCTGCAAGTTTCATACCATATCCATATTCTGCTGCATCTTCAAATAGAGAGTTACCCCAAGCTGGACCCTTACCGCAAGCATTTGTTGTATATGGTGTAGCTGGTGATGAAGCTCCCCAGATTGATGAACATCCTGTAGCATTTGCAATGTACATTCTATCACCAAATAGTTGAGTTACAAGCTTGGCATATGGTGTTTCACCACAACCAGCACAAGCACCTGAGAATTCAAGAAGTGGTTGTTTAAATTGAGATCCTTTAAGTGTCATTGGATCCATAACATCTTCTTTATATCCTACTACTTCATGTGCATATTCCCAATGATCTTTTTCAAGTTCAACTTGTTGTTCGAAAGGTTTCATTAGCAAGGCTTTTTTTGGAGCTGGACATACATCAGCACAATTTCCACAACCTGTACAATCAAGTGGTGAAACTTGAATTCTGAATTCATAACCATCCATTCCCTTACCAATTGCTTTCTTTGTTTCAAATCCTTCTGGTGCATTTGCTTTTTCTTCTTCTGTTACTAAGAATGGTCTAATTACAGCATGAGGACAAACATATGAGCATTGGTTACATTGTATACAATTATCTATTTGCCATTCAGGTACATTAAGAGCAATTCCTCTTTTTTCATATTTAGTTGTACCTGGTTCAAAGTCTCCATTAGTACTATCTTTGAAAGCTGATACTGGTAGTTCATCTTCTTTTTGCTCAATCATTGGTTTAACGATATTTTTAATGAATTCTGGAAGTTCTTTTTCTTCTTTTTCTTCATCTTTTGCATCAGCCCAAGATTCAGGAACTTCAACTTTAACTACTGCATCAATTCCTTCATCTACTGCTTTGTAGTTCATATTTACTATGTCGTCACCTTTGTGACCATATGATTTAACTATAGAATCTTTTAAGTATTTAACAGCTTCATCTATAGGAATTACTTGTGATAAGTTAAAGAATGCTGATTGCATTATCATATTTGTTCTTGAACCTAATCCTACTCTTTCAGCTATGTGAGATGCATCAATAATATAGAATTCTATATTGTGTTTAGCTAAATATCTCTTCATTTTTGCTGGAAGGTGTTCTTCAAGTTCATCTACTGACCATGAACAGTTAAGTAAGAAAGTTCCTCCATCTTTAAGACCTTCAAGTAAGTCATATTGATTAACATAAGCTGGTTTTGAACATGAAATAAAGTCAGCTTCATCTAGTAGGTAAGTTGATTTAATAGGGTTTGAACCAAATCTTAAGTGAGATACTGTTAAACCACCTGATTTTTTAGAGTCATAGTCAAAGTAGCCTTGAGCATACATTTCTGTATTATCACCAATGATTTTTATTGCTTGTTTGTTAGCACCAACTGTTCCATCAGATCCAAATCCCCAGAATTTACATCTGTGAGTTCCCTCTTGTCTAATTCTTAAGTCAGTTCTTTCAAGTGATTTATATGTTAAATCATCAGTAATTGAAAGTGTAAAGTCATCTTTCATTTCACCTTCAAGATTGTTAAACACTGCTTCAATATCTGCAGGTATTGTATCTTTAGATGAAAGTCCATATCTTCCACCAATTATTTGTGGTTTATCTTCAACATCATAGTATGCTGATTTAACATCTAATAATAATGGTTCGCCAATTGAGCCTTTTTCTTTTGTTCTATCAAGTACAGCTATTTTCTTAACTGTTTTTGGTATAGCTTTTAATAAGTGATCTTTAGAGAATGGTCTGTAAAGATGAACTTCTATCATACCAACTTTTCTTCCGTCTTCTATTAACTTATCAATTGCTTCTTCAGCTGCTTGACAAACTGAACCCATAGCTATAATAATTTCTTCAGCATCATCTGCACCATAGAAATTGAATAATTCATAATTTGTTCCGATTAATTCATTTATCTTGTGCATGTAATTTTCTGTGATTCCAACGATGTCTGTATAAGCTGGATTAGAAGCTTCCATTCTTTGGAAGAAAATATTCTTTTCAGATGTACCAATTGTTTTTGGTCTTTCTGGATTTAATGATTCATTTTTAAATTTATCAACTGCTTCATAATCTACTAATGGAGCTAAATCATCATAATCCCAAACTTCTATTTTTTGAATTTCATGACTTGTTCTGAAACCATCAAAGAAGTTGCAAAATGGAATTCTTCCTTCTATAGCTGATAAGTGAGCTACTGGAGATAAGTCCATTACTTCTTGAACTGAGCCTGAGCATAGCATAGCAAATCCTGTTTGTCTTGCTGCCATAACATCAGAATGATCTCCATAAATTGAAAGTGCGTGAGTAGCTAAAGTTCTAGCTGCAACATGGAATACACCTGGTAATCTTTCTCCAGCAATTTTATACATATTAGGAATCATTAATAATAATCCTTGACTTGCTGTATATGTAGTAGTAAGTGCTCCTGCTGCTAATGCACCGTGTACAGCTCCTGCTGCACCTGCTTCTGATTGCATTTCTTTAACTTCTACTGGTCTTCCGAATACATTCTTTCTACCGTTTGCTGCCCATACATCTACTGATTCAGGCATTGGTGATGAAGGTGTTATAGGATAGATTGTTGCAACATCAGTAAACGCATATGATACGTGAGCTGCTGCTGTATTACCATCCATAGTCTTCATAGCTCTTTTAATTGTCATTTAAGACCTCCTAAAAATTATATGAATCAATTATCGTTAACACTATTATGAGTATAATAAATATCCTTATTTAAGTCAAGTAATTAATGATTTAAAAAATGTCTAGTCTTCTAAATCATTAAATAAGTTTTCGGTCATTACCTTTGCTGCGTTATATCCCATAGACTTTTCTCTTTGGTTCATTGCTGCCACTTCTACAATCATAGCAATATTTCTTCCAGCTCTCACAGGAACAAGAATTTTAGGAAGTTGAACTCCTAAAAGGTCTGTATAATGATCATCTAATCCTAACCTATCATATTCATAATCTTCTCTCCAATGTTCAAGCTCAATTACCATATCAATATCTGTATATACCTTAACTGAACCTGTACCATAAAGCCTTCTAATATCTAATATCCCAAGACCTCTTATTTCTGTATAGTGTCTTATATTTTTTGGAGCCTGACCTACAACTTTATTATCATAGGATGCAATTTCCACTAAATCATCAGCAACAAGTCTATGACCTCTTGATACAAGATCAAGTGCCGTTTCACTTTTCCCTACTGAACTTTCCCCTAATATAAGTACACCTACACCGTATACTTCAAGTAACTCTCCATGAACTTGAGTTCTTTGAGCAAATACATATTCTAACTCTTGGGATATAAGTGAAGTAAGCCTTGTTGTAGGAAGTTTACTTCTTAATATACTTATATCATAATAGTCAGCTAAGTCTAGCATATCTTTGGGTAGTCCTGCATTGTATGAGAAAATTATTGCGGGCATATTATATGATAAAATACCTCTAAATCTTTCATATTGCATTCTATTATCAAGACTTGTTAGGTAGTTATACTCGACACTTCCTATTATTTGCAAACGTCTATAAGGAAATTCTTCCAAAAAACCTGTAAGTTGTAATCCTGGTCTATTGATATCAGGACTTGTAATCTCAACTTCATCAAAGTCACTTGACTTATGAACTATTTCAAGCTTTAGATTATTTACTACATCCCTTAATTTTACACTAGTTCTTCTAGTCATATTCTCCCCTTAACTATTTAGTTTAAAGTACTTAATTATATCAAGAGCCTGATTTTTACTAATTAAATCAACCTCCATCAACTCTTCTAAATTTGCATTTTTTATATTATTAATCGTTTTAAAGTGATTAAATAAATTTTCTTTCTTTTTTTTGCCTATTCCCTTTATATTATCAAGCTCTGACTTTTTCATTGCATTTGTCATAAGTTTTCTATGATAATTTATTGCAAACCTATGGGCCTCTTCTTGAATTTCATATATGAGTTTATAGACTGGATCTCTTCTTTTTATACTTATTTCCTGATTTTCATAAATAATAGCCCTTGTCGTATGTTTATTATCTTTTACAAGTCCTGCTACTTCTATGTTTAAATTGAATTTTTTAAGTACTGTTTTTGCAATCTTTACTTGCCCCTTACCACCATCCATCAAAATCAAGTCTGGAAGTTTACCAAATCCTGTAGATGTATTATTTTCCTTTATTTCTTTTTCTCCTCTTTTAAATCTTCTTGTTAATACTTCTTCTAATGAAGCATAATCATCTGGTCCTTCTACTGTTTTTATCTTAAATTTCCTATATTCTGTTCTCTCAGGTAATCCATCTTCAAATACTACCATAGACCCTACTGTTTGAACCCCAGCAGTATTGGAAATATCATAAGCTTCAATTCTTTTAATGGACTTAAGATTTAAAACCTGCTTAAGACCATTAAGTCCCCTATGTTTTTTCCTCTCCTTTTCTTCGAGTCTTTTTTCATATTTTTTCATCATATCACTAGCATTTCTTTCAGCCATTTTAATCAAATCTTTTTTTCTACCTAATTTAGGTTGAATTATAGAAACCTTGGAGCCTTTTTTCTTTTCAATAAATGAGGTTAATGCACCAAGATCTGAGGGTAGAATAGCTACCAAAATTTCTTTAGGAATATACATAAGATTTAAATAAAATTGTTTCATAAAAGATGCCATAATATCTTCTTCTCTTTCTCTATAATCATCTTTTAATATAAAATGTTCCCTATCCACAATTTTTCCATCTCTCATGAAAAATACCTGCATAGTTACATAAAATAATCCCTTGCTCATAGCTATAATATCAATATCTTCTTGATTTGTATTTGTAACCTTTTGTTTTTGAGAAATTGTAGAAAGCGCCCTATGATAGTCTCTATACTTAGCTGCATTTTCAAAATCAAGATTCTTACTCGCATAATTCATTTTATCTATTACAAGCTTCGGTATTTCATTAGACTTATTTTCTAAAAATTCTCTAATTGTTTTTATATTTTCCATATAGGATTTTTCTTTTTCTTTACCTATACAAGGTCCATTGCATCTTTTTATATAGTAATTAAGACAAGGTCTATCTAATTGTTGTCCCTTGTCAAAATTAATATTACAAGTCCTAAAAGGAAAAAGTATGTGAAATAATTCTATAACATCGTTGACAGCATAAGCATCAGGATAAGGTCCATAATAATGACCCTTATCCCTTTTTACATTTCTTACCTTTTCTATTCTAGGATATTTTTCATTTGTAATTTTTATATAAGGATATTGCTTATCATCTCTTAGTACTATATTGTATTTTGGTCTATTTTTTTTAATTAAATTCGACTCTAGAACAAGGGCCTCAACTTCATTTTCAACAATTATATATTCAAATATTTCTACATGACTTACCATAGCAAGTACTTTTCTACCCTTATTGGCGTTATTGTCAAAGTACTGTCTGACACGTTTTTTTAAATTAATCGCTTTGCCTACATATATTATTTCGTCATTTTTATCCCTCATTATATAAACGCCAGGTAAATCTGGTAAGTCTTTTAATTTAGCTTTTATTTGATTATTTATCAAATTTCCCTACAACTCTCTTTCAAATATTCTAAATCACTTCCTTCAAGATATGGAGAAAGAATTTCTTCACATTTCTTATTATATGAGTTAAGCCAGTCTATTTCCCATCTTTCTAACATATCTATATTAACAGGTCTTGTATCTATTGGAACAAAGGTTAAACATTCAAATTTCATAAATTTTCCGAATTCATTTGTAAAATCTTCCTTTACATATACTTCACTTTCAATTCTTATTCCATGCCTATTTGCTATATAGAGACCAGGTTCTATAGATGTAGTCATATTTTCTATAAATTCTGTATTATCAAAGGCTGATATCCTATTTGGTCCTTCATGAACTGTGAGTGTAAAACCCACCCCATGACCTGTACCATGGAAAAAGTCTTTTCCAGCCTTCCATAATGGATATTTTGCAATAGCATCAAGTCTTTGTCCATTTGTTTTTTCTTTAAATTTAGCGCTCATTAATGCAATATGAGACTTTAATACCAAAGTATAGTTTTCTTTTTCTTCTTCAGTAAGTTTTCCTAAGGAAATTGTTCTTGTTATATCAGTAGTTCCTTCCATATAGTGAGCTCCAGAATCAACTAGTAAAAGAGATCTTTCTTCTAAAGTCTTTGAAGATAATGAATTTGATGAATAATGAACTATAGCCCCATTTTCCTTGTAACCTGCTATAGTTTCAAAAGAATCTTCAATATAAGATTCATTCTCACTCCTTAAGTCATGAAGTTTTTTACTAGCTATAAGCTCTGTCAAAGAACCTGTTTTAGTTCCAACTTCAACCCAATTAAAGAACTTAACAAGAGTTAAAGCATCTATTAAATAAGCTTTTTTTTCATTTTCAAGTTCTACATCATTTTTGATTGCCTTCATCTTTGTAGATAAATTGATTCCTGTCATTATTCTTACATTTGAATTTATTGAATCATAAATTAATACATTAGTTCTTTCGGGATCTAGATAAATTCTATTTTTTCCCCTTATATCTTTAAGTAATGTATAAATATAGTCATATGAATGTAGCTTAACATTATTTTCTTTTAAATATTCCTCTACCTTATCATCTATTTTATCAAGGTCAACACAAAGATGAATCTCATCCATAGATATTAAAAGATATGATAAAAACACTGGATTATACTCTATATCATTTCCCCTAATATTTAGCAGATAGCATATATCTTCAGGTGAACCTATAAAATTATAATCACAATTTTTATCTTTAAGTTCAGTTCTTAACCTTTTAATCTTTGACTCTAAACTTTCCCCTACATATTCTAAATCATATACCCAAACTTTTTCTTTAGGAAGACTTGGTCTGTCATTCCATATTTTTGATATATAATCTATATCATAAACCAAAGCACGTGAACCCATATTCTCACTTAAATTTTTGTAGTCTTTTACGGAAAAACAATTACCATCAAAGCCGATTTTCCCAAACTCACTAACTTCTTCCAATAAAAACTCTTCTATGCTTGGATCTTCCTCAAAGCCAAGCTTATAAAACTCAAACTCAGTAAATTCTAGTTCTTTCTCTGCTTGAAGAAAATATCTAGAATCCGTCCAAAGCCTTGCTTTGTCCATAGTTATAACACAAGTACCTGCTGAACCAGTAAATCCAGAAATAAACTCACGGGTTTTATAATAATTACTAATATATTCTGATTGATGAGGATCAGATGTATTTACTATATAGGCGTCAATTTGACGACTTGCCATCAATTCTCGTAACTTTCTTAGTTTTTCATCTATATTCATAAAAGCTCCTTTATATTAAATCTTATCTTTCTATTATTATACCATTGTTAAATAATATAAAAATTGATTTTTTAATCCCCTTTGCATATAATAATTAAGGCTAATGAAAGAATAAAAAAAGAGAGAGTGATTAAATGAAATTAGGAATTGTTGGTCTACCAAACGTAGGCAAGTCAACACTATTTAATGCCATAACAAAGGCAGGAGCAGAAATTGCTAACTACCCATTCTGTACGATAGACCCAAATGTAGGTCTTGTAAATGTACCAGATGAAAGGTTAGACTACCTTGCAAAAATGCATAATTCAAAAAAAATAGTTCCTGCTGCAATAGAATTTTATGATATTGCAGGTCTTGTAAAAGGCGCTAGTAAAGGTGAGGGTTTAGGAAATAAATTTTTATCAAACATTAGGGAAACAGATGCAATAGTAGAAGTTTTGCGTTGCTTTAACGATCCAAATGTAACCCATGTAGACGGATCTATTGACCCATTAAGAGATATAGAGACCATAAATCTCGAGTTAATCCTTGCTGATTTAGAACTTGTTGATAAGGTATTGGTTAAAAGGGAAAAGATTGCAAAGTCTGATAAAAGTGTGAGAAATGAAGTAGAGCTTTTAAAAAAAATTAAAGAAATTTTAGAAGAAGGAAAATCAGCTAGAGTATTAAATCTTAATGATGATGATATGTCACTTCTTAAATCCTATCAACTTCTATCAACTAAACCTATAATATATGTATGTAATGTAGACGAAAGCGATGTAATTGATAATGGAAATTCAAATAAATATGTAAATCAAGTAATAGAGTTTGCAAAAGAGGAAAACTCCCAAGTATCAGTAGTAAGTGCTAAGATTGAGGAAGAGATTTCAAACCTTGATACAGATGAAGAGAAAAAGGAATTCTTGGCAATGATTGGTCTTAAAGAGTCAGGATGTGACCAAGTTATAAGAGATTCATATAAAACACTTAACTTAATTTCATTTTTAACTACAGGAGAAGATGAAACTAGAGCTTGGACAATTACTAAGGGGACAAAGGCAGTGGATGCTGCTGGAAAAATTCATACTGATATCCAAAGAGGATTTATAAAAGCCGAGATTGTAAGCTTTGATATCCTTAAAGAATATGGTAATATGGCAAAAGTTAAAGAACATGGTCAACTTCGAATGGAAGGAAAAGACTATGTTATGAAAGACGGCGATATTACGAACTTTAAATTTAATGTTTAGGTGTAATATGAAGAAACAAGCTAAACTTATTGTTCACACAGGTTCAATGTTTTCAGGAAAGACAACTTCACTTTGGAGAGAACTATATAGAATGAAGATTGCAGGGTATAAAACTGTTGCCTTTAAACCTTCAGTAGATTCAAGACATGAAGATGAAAAAATTATAAGCCACGATAATCTTGAACTTGATGCTTTGAAAATAGATTCTATAAATGACATTTTAGAATATAGTTCAAGAAATGAAGTTGATGCTATTGGAATAGATGAAGTTCAATTTTTCCCAGATAATCCAACAGAAATCGTAGAGTGTTTTCTAAAACTTATGAAGTCCCACATAACAATTGTAGTATCTGGACTTGATATGGACTATAAAGCAAGACCTTTTGAGATAGTGAAGGAACTTATGCCTATTGCAGATGAACTTATCAAACACCATGCTATCTGTGCATCATGTGGAGAAGATGCCTGGGTATCATTTAGAAAATCATATAATGAAGAGAGAATAGAAATAGGAGCTCAGGATTCATATGAACCTTTATGTAGATCTTGCTACACAAAAAAGATGAAAGATAGAGAAAAATCTAAGAACCAAATATCAATCGAAAAATATAAAAAAACACTGTAAGATTTTAAAATCTTACAGTATTTTTGTGTTTATATTATCTTTCTACAACTAGGGCAGTTCCCATTCCTCCACCTATACAGAGTGTTGCTAGACCCTTTTTAGAATCTCTTTTTTCCATTTCATATAAAAGTGTTGTAAGAATTCTTGCTCCAGATCCTCCTATTGGATGGCCTATAGCAATCGCTCCACCATTTACATTTGTTTTTTCAGGATCAAATCCCATTTCATTTCTTACTGCATAAGATTGAGCTGCAAAAGCTTCATTGGATTCAATCAAATCAAGTTCATCAACTGTAACACCGGCTTTTTCTAAAGCTTTTTTACTTGATGGGATTGGACCTGTTCCCATAATTTTTGGATCAACACCTGCTGATGCATATCCTATAATTGTTGCAAGAGGTTTTACTCCCAATTCTTTAGCTTTTTCTTCACTCATAATTACAAGACATGCTGCACCATCATTGATTCCTGATGCGTTGGCTGCTGTTACTGTACCATCTTTGATAAAAGCTGATCTAAGTTTAGAAATATTTTCTTTAGTAACTCCATCTCTTATATATTCATCATCTTCAACAACTGTAACATTACCTTTTCTGTCAGTAATTTCTACAGGAACTATTTCATCTTTAAACCTTCCTTCAGCACGAGCTTTACTTGCTCTTTGTTGACTTACTGCTGCAAGATCATCTTGCATTTCTCTTGTAATACCATATTTTTCAGCTACATTTTCAGCTGTAACCCCCATATGATAGTTATTATAAATATCCCAAAGTCCATCAATAATCATTTCATCAACAAGTTTTTTATCACCCATTCTAGCTCCCCATCTAGCTTCGTTGATTAAGAATGGAGCATTAGACATAGACTCGGTTCCTCCTGCTAAAACTACATCTACATCACCTGCTAAAATCATTTGAGCTGCTAGTGATACTGTTCTAAGACCTGAACCACAAACCTTATTAATTGTCATTGCTGGAACTGTTTCTGGAACTCCTGCCCCTAAAGAAACTTGTCTAGCAACATTTTGACCTAATCCTGCTTGTAATACACAACCTAATACTGTCTCTTCTATATCTTCTGGTTTAATTCCTGCTCTTTCAATTGCTGCTTTTGCAGCAACAACCCCTAAATCAACTGCACTTTTTGATTTTAAACTGCCTCCGAAGCTTCCTACTGGTGTTCTTGCTGCACTTGCAATAACTACTTTTCTTGTCATATTTTCCCCTTTCAATATTTGATAAATAATTAACTTATATGTAGATTATAACACGTGGTTAAAAATTTATCAAACATTTTTTGATTTTTATGAAATTCTTTATTAAAACTATTTTACTAGCTAATAAAAATATACAGGAAATAAATATATTTGCAAACTATTTCTTAAAATAAAACTGCCTAATTTTACTTAGACAGATCAATATTAGTTTTTGAATTGAATTTATTTACGTATATTAAAGTTAATATGAAAACAATTATTAAGGGATATACCCAAGGAAAATCTTTATTATTGATTGAAATAATTTTAAGAATATTACTTAAAGCTTCTTGTATAGCATCAAATAATTCAAAATTAATATTTAGCAACTTTTCAATTACACTTATAAAACTTATTATAGCATCTATAAAAGAGACAATGGAAACAGTTATAAATGAATTTCTTACCAAAATTTTATCCAACTTATTCTTACCATATAGATTAAAAATAACTAATAAAATAGCTAATGGATAAGCAAATTGTAAAAATGGACCTGTAAATTCAACTATACTATCCACTCCCAATACCGATAAAACTAAGGAAGTTAATGTTATTAGACATGCATTAAACTTATATGAAAGTCTATTATTTGAATACTTAACAAATATTTCTGATATTGATGATATAAGACCAGTGGCTGTTGTAAAACATGCTAATATTAATGCTATGAGTAGTATATACCTCCCCTTACTGCCTAATATTTCTTTTGAAATAAAGTTTAATAGCTCTACCCTTGACAGACCATCAACACTTTTAGATACACTTGCTCCTAAATATGCAAGTGACATATATACTAACGCTAAACCAATCACAGCTACAAAGGAAGCCTCTATTGTTTTTTTAAGAATTTCATT
This sequence comes from Anaerococcus porci, assembly GCF_034090325.1. Lineage (NCBI taxonomy): Bacteria > Bacillati > Bacillota > Tissierellia > Tissierellales > Peptoniphilaceae > Anaerococcus > Anaerococcus porci. Next base: position 16,078 of record NZ_JAXDSU010000086.1, on the reverse strand, counting down.
TTTATAGCCCTTCTTTACAATACTCTTTACTATAATCGGAGTAAAAGCTAAAGCTGCTAGTGCATCCATTGTATTATATCCTTCAAGCATAGAATTTGATAAAATTTTTCCAGTATGCATATTTACATCTTTCATTTCTCCTATAGGGTTTATAACACCAACTATAATCATTATAAACAAGGAAATTAGTAAAAGAGGTGTTAAAAACTTACCTATAAAATCTACAACTGAACTTTCTCCTAAGGCTAAACATAAAGATATAAAGAAAAAAATTATAGAAAACACTAAAGGCGATATATTAAATCCACTAGATGTTAGCATTTCAGAGCTTGTAGCTGCTGTTCTTGGTATAGCTCCCAAAGGTCCTATACAAAGAGCGATAATAAAAATTATAACTTTAGACAACTTGTTTCCTGCAAGTGAAGTAAATGAAAATATATTACCATGACTTTTTGCAACACTTATAACTGCAATTAAAGTTAGACCAACCCCTACTATCGTAAAACCAATGCCTGCATAGAGCCAATTATTTCCATATGTATAACCGAGCATTGGTGGAAATATCAAATTTCCTGCTCCAAAAAACATTGCAAATAATGCAAAACCTATTACTATTATATCCATATTTCCTCCTAAACGTACTTTTATATTCTACCAGTTTTTTGGTTACTTATTAAGTGTTTTAAAAAAATATATAGCAACAATTAATATATTTGAAATAAAATTACAAATATATCTTAAATTTTTGAATAATGAATTGCATAAGTAAACATCAGTTTTGTATATATTTAAAAATTCCTTTATAAAAGCGTTTGTAAATTAAAATTTATTAAGGCATATTCAAAAGAAGAATAATAATAGATTAAATTTATATATTTTGGTTTTTTCATAAAAATAAAGGGGTACCCCCCTTTATTTGTAATTTTCAATAAATTTTAAATCTTTGTCACTAAGTTCAAACTTATCTTGGTCTGTAATAATCTCAGCCTTATTTTTTCTTATTACTAATTGATGTTCAAATTGAGAACAAACAGAGCCATCACTAGTTCTCGCTGTCCATCCATTCGAATCTATTTTTGACTTCCAATCGCCTATACAAATCATAGGTTCTATAGTAAAGACCATATTTTCTTGAATCCTTGGTCCAAAACCTCTTTTGCCATAGTGAGGGACTTGTGGATCTTCATGCATTTCTTTTCCTATGCCATGTCCTATAAAATCTCTTATTACAGAAAAACCATTTTCTTTTTCTACATATTCTTGGATAGCAGCTCCTATATCGCCAATCCTATTTCCTGGTATTGCCTCTTCTATTCCTTTGTATAGGGCTTTTAAGTTAACATCAACTAATTTTTCATTTTCTTTTGATAGTTTACCTATTTTATAAGTCCAACAAGAGTCAGCAAGTCCTCCATCTAAATCTATTACATTATCTATTGACACGACATCCCCTTCTTTTAGAACATAATCCGAAGGAAATCCATGACATATCTCATCATTTACAGAAATACACAGTGTATATGGAAATCCTTGATAGCCTAATTGAGCTGGTATAGCCTTATGAAATTTGATGAATTTATTAGCGAAATCATCAAGAAATAAAGTGGTTATACCTGGTCTTATGATTTCTTTAATAGCTAGATGAGTTTTGCAAAGTACTTCTGAAGCCTTATACATCTTTTCTATATCCTTACTTGTCTTTAAAGTTATCATTAATATCCTTCTTTAATTTATAATTCTTTTTGAGCTATAAATACTTGTTTTGAACCATCAAGATTAGGTTTAACATCCCATGAAGAATTAATGGATAAGTCTTTTGTGAGTTGGTCGAAATAATACATTACTATTCCTGCATCAACTAAGTTTGATTCATCCTTATAATCTTCTAAATAAAGTTTTACAAGATTATCTACAAGAACAAACCTCCAAGGTTGTGAGTTATATGAAGATGGTGCAAATCTTAAATAAGAAAACAAATCATCCATGCCTCTTTGTTCGATTTCCTCAACACTTGCCTTATGGTTTAAATCATCTATAAAAACAAATTCATTAATTCCTTTTCTATCATCAAACCTATGCTCTCTTACCTCTTCATTAAGAGCTTCACCTACAGCTAGAATAGATTTGATATTACCTTTACTATCTAAAAAAGCACTATTTAAATCATCTTCACTTGCATCTACTACTGAAATCCAACATGAAGCAAGTCCTATTTCGCTTAATTTTGTAATCAATTCTTCTAGACCATATGCCCCCTTAACAAGGGCTTTTTGATTATGATTTTTAACATCAAGACCTACATATATAGGAGCTTTTATCATTACTCCTTTGTATCCAGCCTTTCCATTTAACTTTTCATAAAGACCTTCTCCATCTTTAGAAATTTCAAAGGATAAATCTTCTTCATAAAGTCCTGCTTTAATATCTGTTACATATTCATATATTTTCTCGATTTTTGATTCCTCTACTTTAGATTCTTTAAATTCTCTAGTAGATGTTCTTGTTTTTAAAAAATTTGTAGTTAACATAATTCCTCCCGTTTTTTATACTATACCTTAAATTAAGCCAAAGTAATAATGAAAAGCTTTATATAGTAAATTTCCATACTTATATGATAAAATATAAATATGATATTGACAAGTAAACAAGAAAAAGCAGCAAATCATAAAGAGGGACCCTTATTAGTATTAGCCATACCTGGAAGTGGTAAGACAACAATGCTTTTAGAAAGAATAAAAATACTTTCAAGAATTATTGATAAGACAAGAATACTTTCTCTAACATTTTCAAAAATTCAAGCTGAAGATATGAAAGAAAGATCTAAGGACTTAAAGTCTAATTTTATGACAATCCATGCATTTTGCTACTTAATAATTAGAAATTATTTAAGAAAATACAATAGAGAAATAAGACTTATAGAAGATGAAAAAATTTACAACAAATATAATTTGGTCGGTGAAATTTATGAGAAGATAAATCATTACCCTATTTCTAGAGAAGATTTGGCTTTGTTTTTTAGGGAAGTTTCTTTTATGAAAAACTCTATTTTAGATAAGTCTTACTTAAAAAATATAGAAATAAAAAATATAAGTAAAATTTATGAAATATATGAAGAAATAAAAAACAAAAAGCATCTCCTAGATTTTGATGATATGCAAGTAAAAGCTTTAGAGATACTTAAAAACGATAAATCTATCTTAATGTCCATAAAGAGTAAATATAAGTATTATCAACTTGACGAAGGACAAGATGCATCTTTATTACAGTTTAAGATTTTAGAAGAGATAATATATCCTGAGAATAATATTTTAATAGTTGCAGATGATGATCAATCTATTTATTCATTCAGGGCAGCCAATCCATCTTATTTATTAAATTTTAAAAATAAATTTGAAAATTCTAAAATAATGTGGCTTGATACTAATCACAGATCTGGATCAAATATTGTTAATTTATCAAAATACTTAATCCAAAATAACAAGTTAAGGTATGATAAAAACTTTATAGCAAAAAGAGATAAAAAAGATGATATAATTATAAAAACTTTTGCTGACTCATCTAAAGAATATCAATTTATAAGAAAAAATCTTAAAAGTGATGAAAAAACTGCAATTCTTTTTAGAAATAATATTTCAGCCATATCACTTATAGCGTATTTTTTTGATAATGATATTGATTTTAATGTAAATATTAATGTATTGGATTTTTTTGAGAGCAAGATTTTTAAAGATCTCTTATCTATAATAGATTTTTCTAATGATTTTAATAATGTTGAACTCTTTAAGGAAATTTATTATAAAGTTAGTAGCTACTTAAGCAAAGAAGATATAGAAAAATTAAGTTATAAGGCCATAAATGAAGACATATTTGATTATTTTTATAGAATTGAATTAGAAGATTATAAAATTGATTCTTTGTTTAATATTGAAAAAAAACTTAAGCATATAAGAAAACTTTCATATGATAAAAAAATATCCTTTATTTATAATAGTCTCTCATATAAGTCTTACATAAATATGATAAGTAGAAAATATATGCAAGAAACAGTAAATAAAGATTTATATATAGAAAGTGCTATAAATTTTACCAAAGGAATTAAAACAAAAGAAGAATTGTTAGAAAAGATTGAAAAACTTCAGAAAAAATCCAAATCTTTAATAAAATCTAAACTTTATCTTTCAACTATACATTCTTCAAAAGGTCTAGAATATGACAAAGTATTTGTAATAGACCTTATTGAAAATGAATTTCCTCTTATATTTAGTGATGAGGATAGAAAACAAAGATTAGAAGAAGAAAGGAGGATTTTCTATGTTGCTATTACAAGAGCTAAAAATAGCCTTTATATCTTAAGCCTATCTAAAAGAAATAAAAAAAAGGTTAAGCAATCAATCTTTTATAAGGAAAGTTATGAAATATTAAAAAATAAAAGATAGGCTCTCTCAGTCTATCTTTTTATTTTTCTATCTTATCTAGTATTCCGTTAAGATAAGCTATTAAAATTCCATAATTTGTCATAGGAATATTTTTAGCTTTGGCTTTTCTAATTCTTTCACTTACATATTTTTTATTAAACATACAAGCCCCACATTGAATAATTAAATCATATTTTTCTATATCCTTAAAATCATCTCCTCTTTTAAAATCAATACTTATATTCTTATATTTATTTCTTAGAAGTTTTGGAATTTTAACAGTCCCTATATCTTCGGTTAAAGGTGGATGAGAACAGGCTTCAGTAATTAGAATTTTATTACCATCTTTAAGTTTTTTAACAGACTCAATATAATAATTAATATCACCTTTAAAAGCTGAAAAAAGTACAGAAAATGAAGTTAATTTTATATCCTTGTCTAATATTTTATAAACTTCTTTAAAATACTGAGAATCAGTAATAACAAGATCAGGCTTCTTATTAAAAAAACTAAGTGTATTTTCTAAGTTTATTAGATTAGTACAAACCACACTCGCATTTTTATCTATAATCTCTCTTATAGTCATAACCTGTGGTTTTATCAGCCTAAACTTAGGAGCTTCACTATCTTGAGGAATTACAAGTAAGACTAGGTTTTTTTCTTTTACTAATTTCTTTGTTATTGTATTATCTTCAAATTCATATAAAGATTTTATCTTTAAAAAAAATTGCTCCTTACTTTTTTTGTTTTTTATATCAATCGCAAGAGGATCAAGAATTTTAAATTTCTCTATAAGCTTAATTCCATCTGAAATATCCTGTTTTGTTGCTATATAAATAATATTTTTGTGATTGTTTTTTATAGATATTAAATCATCTAAATTATCTTCTATAGATAGGAAGTAAAGAATAATATCAGCCTTTTTTATAGAATTTTTTGTTTTTTCTAACCTTTTCTCATAAAGACTTGACCCATCGTCAAATCCTGCCGTATCATAAAACAATACAGGTCCTAAATCATGAATTTCCATAGATTTTTTAATAGGATCAGTTGTAGTACCTCTTTCTTCTGAAACTATAGAAGTATCTTCTCCTGTTATAAAATTTAAAAAGGAAGACTTACCAGAATTAGTCTTTCCAACCAAGACCATGGTAAGTCTTTCTGAATTATATTGAATCATACGTGTATATCTCTTTTTCCATCTTTGATTTCTTTAAGCCATTCTTTTGCATTTTCTCTAAGATTTGGATTTTCAATTTTATCTATTTCTTTTTTAATTAAAATTTGTCCAATATTTCTTGTATCATCACTTGCATAGTCAGTTAAATACTCATCTAGGGTCAAGAGAGCATTAGGTTGGCACATCTGTCCTATACCATGCTCTTTTACTATGGACATGAACTTTTCTCCAACTCTTCCTTCCCTATAACAAGCTGTACAAAATGAAGGTATATAATCCATACCTATTAACCAATTTACAACATCGTCCAAAGTTCTATTATCAGATAATTCAAATTGATTTGAGCCTGATACATCACCTATGTCTTTAGAATATCCACCAACAGTAGTTTTTGAGCCACCTGAAATTTGGCTTATACCTAAGTCTAAGACTTTCTCTCTTACTTCTTTGGATTCTCTAGTTGATATAATCATACCTGTATAAGGAACTGCAATTCTAAGACATGCTATTATTTTTTCAAACATTCTATCACTTAAGGAATTATCAAATTCATCAGGATCTATATCATCTGCTGGTTGGATTCTAGGAACAGATATAGTGTGAGGACCACAATTAAATTTTGCCTCTAAGTGTTCTGCATGCATTAGAAGTCCAACAAACTCATATTCATAATTTTGAAGTCCAAATAAAACACCACATCCAACATCATTTATTCCTGCCTCCATTGCCCTATCCATAGCTTCTGTATGATAATTATAGTCGTGTTTTGGTCCTGATGGATGCAAGGTTTCGTAATTTTTTTTGTGATAGGTTTCTTGAAATAATATGTAGGTTCCAATTTCTGCATCTAAAAGTTTTTTATAATTTTCAATTGTTGTTGCTGCTATATTTACATTAACCCTTCTTATAGATCCATTTTTATGTTTTATAGAGTAAATAGTTTTTATAGATTCTAAAACATAATCAATAGGATTATTAATAGGATCTTCTCCAGTTTCAAGAGCTAATCTTTTATGACCCATATCTTGAAGAGCAATAACTTCTTTCCTGATTTCATCTTGATTAAGTTTTCTTCTTGGTATGGTCTTGTTTTTAGCATGGTATGGGCAATATAAGCATCCATTTACACAATAATTTGAAAGATATAGAGGTGCAAATAAAACTATCCTATTTCCATAGAATTTAAGTTTTAATTCTTTTGCAAGTTTAAATATCTCCTCATTAAAATCATCAAGTTCACAGGAAAGTAAGACAAATGCTTCTCTGTGACTTAATCCCTTAGCTTTTCTTGCCTTTTCAAGAATTTCTCTTATTAATTTATCATTTTTACTATTTCTTTTTCCATAATCAAGAGATTCCATAATCTCTTCGTGATTAATAAATTCTTCTGCATATTTTGATTTTACATCATAAACAGACATTGCTACTCCTTTAAGTTTAAAAACCATCCCATTAAGGATGGTCTTGTTCAAATTCAATTTGAATTATAATAAAGTTTATCATATAAATTGTAATTTTATATAATATAAACATTGTCTTATGACAAATTTTTATTTAAATTGACTTAAAATCATAAAATTAACATTATTAATAATATAGTCAATTTCTTTATCACTTACTATATAATTCTTCTTTAATTATATCATAAGCTTTACTCATATCACTAGGACTTATATTATTTATAAGTTTATTACATGATTTCTAAAGATATGCTTTATTAACTTCTATTTTTTTGAGCCATACTAAATTTTATGTTATTTAAGATAAGTTTATATCAACTCTTTGATTTTTATAACAAATTCTAATTTAATTGTTAACTATATCTAACGCTTATTCTGAACTTAATTGCTAGACTTGTCGATATTCACTTACTTTATTTTTGCTATTATTTTCACAAAATTTTTAAATAAAAAAACTAAATTCTAACCTATATTTTCTATAAATTTCATATTTCTCTTCTATCTTCCAAAGCTCTTTCTAAGGTAAGTTGATCAAAATATTCGAGATTTGAACCTACGGGTATTCCTGATGCTATTTTTGATACTCTTACATCCTTATTTTCTAGAAGATGAGCCAAAAACAGAGAAGTTGTTTCACCTTCTATAGTTGATGATATGGCAAGTATAATCTCTTTTATTCCTTCCTTATCAATTCTTTCTAAAAGTTTATCTATTGATAAGTCTTCTGCTTTGACATTATCAGATGGTGATATCAGTCCTCCAAGTATATGATATCTTCCATGATAGACCGAAGATTTCTCAATCGCTATGAGGTTTCTTACATCTTCTATGACGCAAATAGTTGTTTCATCTCTTGAAACATCTTTACATATATTACATATATCATCTTCAGTAAGATTACCACAAATCTTGCAAGGATGAATTTTATCTTTAACTTCTTTTAAGGCATTTGAGAAGTCCTCTACAGACTTTGAATCTTTATCAACTATACTCATGGCTAATCTTTCAGCGCTTTTTTTACCAATAGTTGGAAGCTTTTGAAATTGTTCTATTAGATTAGTTAAACTTTCAGGATATAAACTCATTACATTAATCCAGGAATATTTAGATTTCCTGTTAATTTGCCCATTTCTTTTTGACTATATTCATCAGCCTTTTTAAGTGCATCATTAATAGCAGCAACCACTAGATCTTCAAGCATTTCAGTATCTTCTGGATCAACAACATCTTCGTCAATTTTTACTTTTATAAGCTCTTTTTTTCCATTAACAGTTGCTTCAATAACTCCGCCTCCAGCTGTTGAAGTAAATTCTTTTTCTTCTATCTCAGCTTGAGCCTTAGCCATATCTTGTTGCATTTTTTGTACTTTTTTCATCATATTATTCATATTTCCACCACCTGGGAATCCGCCTCTTACCATGTTAATCTCCTTTATTCTTCAATTGTTATGTCTTTTCCAAAGACTTTTTCTAATTTATCTACTATATTTTCTGAGTCTATTTTAATATTATTAGATTCTTCTATATTATTATTCTTTTTATAATTTTTTTTGTCAATATTTTCAATATCAATATTGAAATCTATACCAGTAATAGTCTTAATTATAGATTTTATATTATCTTTTGCTGCCTCTAAAGATTGATAATAAAAAGAGCTTTCGTAATAAACAACAAGCTTGTTCTTAATTATATCATAATTTAAGCCTTCTTTATCTATAAAAGTTCTAATCAATGGTGAACAGTTATTTTTGAGAGCCTTTTTAATATTTTCCTCATCTTTTTTGCTTAGAGTTTTATCTTCTCTTAAAATCCTTTCTTCATTGTTTCTTTCTTCTATTTTAGAAGATAAAACTTCTAAATTATTATCTTTAATTTCTTCATTTATGTCTTTCTTCAATGAATCATCTCTTTCAGTGGACTCATCATTGATTTTAAAATTGTTATTTTGTCTAGTTTTTATAGACAATACATCAATATCAGCAAGTTTTTCTTCGACTATCTTATTTATAAGATCTATATTATTACTTGGATTATTTTTCTCCAAACTCTCTATCCTAGATTCAATATTTTTCTCATCTTTTAAATTGATAAGTCTTAACAAAAGCATTTCCATTAAAAGTGATGTATTAAAAGAATTTTTCATTCTATTTGAATAGTCATTTATAATTTCAAGGTAAGAGATAATTTGATTATTAGAAATTTTTTCTGATTTTTCTTTTATATTATCTAGAAAATCTAAAGAATTTATATGTTTTTCGCTAGCACTTGTCTTATATATCATGATATCTCTTAGATAAATAGTAAGTGAATCAAGAATATCCATATCATCCTTTTTGTTTTCTCTTAAAGTAAATAAAATATCTAAAGCACCTTTTTGATTTAAGCCAATTATCTTATCAAGTAATAGATCTATATTCTTAGATTCTACAACTCCCAGAATAGATTGTACATCAGCAAGTGTAAAATTCTTTTTATTAATAGATAAAACTTGGTCAAGTATTGATAAAGCATCTCTCATAGCTCCACTAGCCTTTGCTACAACAAGCTCTTTCGCCTCATTGTCCATGCTTATATTTTTATCTCTTAAAATAGTATCTATCTGTTTTATTATATCAGTCTTTCCAATCTTATTAAATTCAAACTTTTGAACTCTAGATAGAATGGTCTTTGGTATTTTATCTATCTCTGTTGTAGCTAATATAAATACTAAATGACTAGGAGGTTCTTCCATTATCTTTAATAAAGCATTAAAGGCCTCTCGTGTAATCATGTGCGCTTCATCTATTATGTAGACCTTATATCTTAAGTTATTTGGTGGATATATAACTGTTTCTTTTAAACTTCTAATATCATCTATTCTTCTATTACTTGCTGCATCCATTTCTACAATATCCATTGTCGATTCTTCATCAATAGACTTGCAATTTTCACATTCTCCACAAGGAGAACCATTTCTAGGATTTAAACAATTTATCGCCTTAGCAAATATTTTTGCACAGGTGGTCTTACCACAACCTCTCTCCCCAGCAAATAGATAAGCATGGGATATCTGAGATGATTTTACTTGATTTTTCAATACATTTACAACCCTATCTTGCCCCAAAACATTATCAAAATTTTGTGGTCTATATTCTCTATATAAAGCTTTTGCCATAATCATTCCTTTCTTTATAAAATTATACCATAGTAGGTAAATATTTATAATTTTAAAAATTAATTTGAAATTCTAAGTATTTAAAGTATAATTTATTTTTGTAAGCATCATGGAGAGCTGTCCGAGTGGCTTAAGGAGCACGATTGGAAATCGTGTATACATTGATAGTGTATCAAGGGTTCAAATCCCTTGCTCTCCGCCATGCACTAGATGGGGAGTTAGCGGTGCCCTATAACCTGCAATCCGCTATAGCAGGGTTGAATTCCCAAGTTAGGGTTTTAAAATATATAGCCTGCCTTAGAAAAGTAGTGTTGATTGATGGGTCTTACGCAATAGAAAGCTGTGAACCATGTCAGGACGGGAACGTAGCAGCATTAAGCAGATTTTTCTATGTGCCGTAAGGTCACCTATCATGAGCTGGCTGTCTAAGTAACGTATAGATTCTATCGCACGAGCTTGGGTGTGCTTACATATTATATAATTTAGCCTTTTGTTATTTGTTTTACAAAGGGCTATTTTTATAGCTAATAGGAGTAGATATGATCGGTAAAAAAATCAAAGATTTGTTTAATGAACCAACTGCAAATATTATAACTCCAGCAAGTGAAGTTGCAGTTTTAAGAGAAGATGACTCCTTACTACATGCTATTTTAGTCCTATCTAATAGAGGCTATCAAACAATTCCTGTTCTTGATACTAAAGATAGAGTAAGAGGTTTAATTTCTATATCAAAAATTGTTATTTCATGCGAAGATGTAAGTTTTTTTAATGAAAAAAAGTTAACTGAAACGAAAGTATACGAAGTTATGGACCAAATAGTTCCTATACTATTTGATGACTCTGACCTTGAGGATGTTTTAAGATTAATTATTAATAATAATTTTATTTGTATTACACATAAAAATGGTTATTTTTTAGGTATAATTACAAGAAAGACAGTTTTAGAGAGATTTACTAATATAGCTCACAATATTGAAAATGAATATAAACTTATAAAAAGATTAAATAAGCTGTAGTAAGTTAATAACCCAAAAGTTGGAACTAAAATCAACTTTTGGGTTATAACTATATTATGGCTTATATATTTGAAATATAAAAGATTCAAAAGGTTTTATATTAATTATTTCATCCTTTTCAATACTCTTTTTATTATTTTTTGTAGAAATAAGTGTATCTAAGAAATATGGAGATTTAAGATTGTAGATTAGGTCTGTAAAGTTAAATAAAAGTAAATAATTTTTCTTCTTGTATAATCTTTTAATAGCATATAAACTATAACCTTCTATTTCTAAAATTTCATCCTTTATTTTTCCAGAAAAATTATTAAATATGTTATTATATATATAAGATAAATCCTTAAAAAACTCTAAAAAATCTTCTTCCTCATCTTTATTTATCTTAATTCTTGATAATTTTCTTAAATCAAATTTCTCAATTGATCCAAATTCATCTCCCATAAAAATAATTTTATTAGATTTTATACTATATAAAAAAGTAAAAAGAGTTTTTAATTGGTCATATTTAAAATCCTCAGAATACATCTTCATTAAAAGAGAACACCCTTCACTTAAGCTATCATAGTAATTAAAACCTAAAATAAAGTTATTTAAATCTCTTTCAAAATATTTTTTAACCATTTCCTTGTAATTATCTCTATAAAAAGGAATCTTTTGAAATAGTTTAATAATATTAGAAAACGACCTATCAAAAATATAAGAAAAACCTAAATCTTTGTTTATATCATTATTATATATAGAATTATAATTTCCAATAGAAATTTTTGATTCATTTTTTATTTCTTCATTTAAATCTTTTAAAAAATTAAGCCATTTTTCGTTGATTCCTCTACTAATATCTCCTTGCCAAAAAATAACATCTTCTAGATTTGATATGAATACACCATCTAAATTAAACTCTTTAATCCAATAAAATATAATAGATTTAACAAAAGACTTAACCATATCTTTACCTATATCTAGATTAATATTTTCCTTATAATTATAAAGTATATCTTCATAATCATAGTTATACATATTAGAAAAATCAAAATTTATTAGGGACTTTTCGCTATTATCAAACTCATTTAGGGAAAATTCTACTAAAACTCCTAGGCCATCCCTATGACTTAAATCTATAAATCTTTTTATCTTGTCAATGTCTAAATTTGAATCCAAAGAAAAAAAACTAAATGGGCTATAACCTAGGGATTCTACATCTTTATATGAAGTTATAGGCATAAATAAAATATGGCTAAAGTTTAAATTTTTAATATATTCAATATATTTTGTAATTGATTTATCATCATCAAAAACACCAATTTCATTTAAATATCTTAAATTTACTTGATATAAATTAAGATTTTTCTTATTTTTATATTTATAAGAGAATTTATAAGAATCATCATAGACTATTGAATTAGAAAAATCTTTATTTTGAATTTTTGCATATGGATCAAGCTTATAAATCTTATTTCCATTTTTATCTTCTATTATATAGATATATTCATCATTAACCTTAGAATTTTTTATTGTTTTTGAAAATACACCTGTGTTGTATTTTCTGAGTTTTTCACTTTCCCAATTATTGAAATCTCCCTTTATATAAACATTTTCAGCATTCGGTGCAAGGAGCCTAAATATATAAGATTTATTTCCTTTTTTATGATTACCAAAAAATTTAAAACCTTCATTTGATTTTCCTTCTAAGTAGTTCCTTGTATCCATAAATATTCCTTTCTTTTATTAATATTATTAACTATAGTACATTATATCACAAATTTCTTGCTTAGTACTGTAAAATTCACTTGTTTTAACTTGTCATTTTCTGTATAATGGTATATGAATCAAGCAAAAAGGGACGATGATTATGGTAATGATAGATAATAACGAAAACGATAACACAGCAATGCAAAGTATATACTTAAATGTACTTTATGCTAAGAAAAATTCTTCATCGAATAAAATAAGCTCTAGGATTCATTTTCATCCTTTTACTGAGTTTTATTTTATTATTGATGGTAACGGAAAATTTTCTATTGAAGATAAAATGATTGATGTAAAAAAAGATGACTTTTTGATAATAAATTCAAATGTTGGTCACAGTATATATTCATCGAAAGATGATGAGAATCTTATTTATGTTTCATTCGGAGTTGATAGTATTTTTGTCAAATCAGTAGATAATAACGAAAATTTAGAAGAGGATAAATATTACTACAACTCTATAGATGAGATGAAAGATTACTTTTTAAATTCTTTCAATGACATCAACAATGAATTTAATTCAAAAGATCCTTATTCTAAGTCTATGGCAAATGCTAAAGCAAGCGAATTTGTAATAACTTTACTTAGAAATTTAAGCGATGAGTTTAAGATAACAAACGATATAAAAATCAACAAACAAATTGATTATATCAAAAATTTTATTGATAACAATTACTCAGAAGATATAAGACTTGAAAACTTATCTAAAATGGCTTATATGAATAAGTTCCATTTAATTTCAGAATTCAAGCAAAATTATAGGGTAACCCCTATAGAATACCTTATTCTTAAAAGAATCGAGGTAACTAAAAACTTATTAATAAGTACTAATCACTCTATGGAAGAAATTTCTTCTATAGTGGGTTTTAATTCTCAGTCTTATTTTAATCAGGTTTTTAAAAAGAAGGTCGGTATAACACCTTCACAATTTAGAAAAAATCATAGAATTTAAAAAAGGAGTTGTTGCAAATGTAATTTTGCAACAACCCTTTTTTAGTTTTTTAACTCTTCAATTCTTACTCTTTGTATAACATTATCTTCAATTGAAACCACCTTATACATATACTTTCCATATATAAGTTTTGTTTTTTCTTTAATTTCTTTTACATCTTCTAGCTTTGCAATCTCATAAACTAAACCGCCAAGAGTATTTGACATATCTTGAGGTATATCTAGAGCAAATTCTTTTTTTATCTTTTCTACAGTCATTGCGGCAGAAAAAGTATTATCAATCGTTGCCATAAGTTTGTCATCATTTATTACAAATTTTATTATTGCAAATATAAGTCCAATAGATATTGAACCAATAAGTATATCAACTAAACCTACAGAATAAACCAACATTTTTCTTGCTATTACAAAAAGAATTAGAGTAAGAACAGATTCATGACTTTTAGTGATTATCATCTCCAAAAGCTCAATACCCACCACCAATAAAAGTGCATGCTTTAAAAACTCATTTAAAAGCTCATAGTTACTTCTTACATTAGAAGATGAAACGATATCAATCCCATATCTTAAAAGATTTGGAACTGACAATAGGACAGATATTAATATGGCAATACATATTAAAACTTCTATAAATTTTATAGCCTTATCTATAAATTCTCTAATCAATTTCTCCATAAAACCTCACTAATATTTAACACCCTCAGTATATTCTGCAGATGAATTCCATATTAAGAATTCATCTTGTCCACTATCATAGATAGCATCAACTTGAGCTTGAACTGCACCAGCATCATATTCCATATAATTGCCCTGTCCTATCCATGATGCTGTAAAATCTTGAATCCATGGTCTAGACTTAGGTTTATGGTTAATTTCTTTAAATTCTTTTTGCTCTTCTTTTAGATACCTTCTAACTAATTCATATGGTTCAAGATCTGGTTTTTCTAGGTCAAACGAAAAAGAACTCCAATGGGATGGGTATATCATTGAACTCATTACATCAGCTTCATTAGCCATTTCCTTAAAATCCTGACCAATTCCCTCAGCTCTTCCAACTTGCATTGCATAACCAAAAACATCTATTCCACAAGGCATATCGTAGGCTTGAAGCATTTCTCTTGCATCTTTCACAAACGAAGTTATAGCATCTATTCTTTTTTCTCCATCTTTCATTTTTAAATCTTGCCACCTACCCATTGGATAATTAAGTTCTCCCTGGAAAGTTTCAAATCCTTCAGCAAATCTTATATAATCAAATTGGATTTCATCAAATCCTGATTTTGCCGCAAGTTCTGCAATCTCTAAATCATATTTTCTAACCTCATCCATAAATGGATTCATAAAAGCTTCTCCATTAGCATTAGTCCATAAAGACCCATCTTTTAATGTAAAACCCCATTCAGGATGTTTTTTAGTTATAACAGAATCTTTGAAAGTGGTTATTCTTCCTATAACATAAATACCTTTTGAATGCATATCCTTGATAAATTTTTCTACATCTATAACCTTACTTGTTGCATATTTTATATCTTCATTATCTGTTTTAAATTCGCAAGTGATATTTCCCCAATCATCCTTAATATCTATCACGACTGAATTTAGCTTGGTAGAATCTAATAAATTTATAATTTTATCATATGTTTTTGGATTTGCTATAGCATAGGTATTAAAGTATAAACCCTTAACTCCGTCCTTAGGATAATATTTAGATTTTTTTTCGTCTAATGATTTTAGCCTAGATGTATCATAATCCATATTATAGTCATCAGGAGTTATCCCTACTTCATAAGGCTCACCTATAGGCTTTTTTTCTCTTTTATCACTTAATTTTTTATTGGAACTTACATCATTTGATAAATCATTACCTTTATTATCCTTACTGACACAAGAAGTAAACATGAAAATAAGAGAAACAATTAGAGCTAATAAAAAATTTCTATGCTTCATAAAAACTCCTAGCTTGTTTAAAATAAAAAAAGAGCAAGTCAAAAAGACCCACTCTATATTTTTTATTGGATAACTTTTGTTACAACTCCTGAAGCAACTGTTCTTCCACCTTCTCTTACTGCGAATCTTAGTCCTTCTTCAAGAGCTATTGGTTTTTGTAATGTGATTTTGAATGTTGCATTGTCTCCTGGCATTACCATTTCTGTTCCT
>NZ_JAXDSU010000093.1:0-9481 GCF_034090325.1 Anaerococcus porci | reverse complement strand
CATATATGCTTGAACAGGAAATCTTACTGTTTTTAATACTTGCTCCGGTGCTATCTGAGAAATTCTAGAACGTTCATCATTATATTCTTGTAATACAGAAACTAGTTCTAAAATTTCATCTCTTACGACATCTTCATTATCTGATATTTTATAGCCTATCGGAAAATGAATAGATAAATTATGCTCACCATCAATATTTTCTGATTTAATTCCAACAAAAGTATCTCCTTCTCTGTTCGTTGCATTCCTACAATACTTAGTCAAAGGAATATCCGGATTAACATCTTGAAATCCACTCATAAAACTATTCCTCCGATTTTTCTTCAGAATCCGAATCAGTCAAATTTATCTGATTAATATTAACTTTGTTTCTCAGTTGTTCCTTAACTTCTGAAGTAAAAATATTAAACCTCTCAAACCCACTAAAATCTGCAAAATCATCTATTACTTTTTCAAGACTTCTGTAACTAGGTTCAAACAACTTATTTCTTGCAAACTTAAAAGCATCATCCCATAAATATTTGATAACTTTTTCAGCAAATTTTGATTCATCTTTTGATTCCAAAATGTCTCTGGTAATAAAATATGCACCTAATCTTTTATCTTCAGATGACATTGTTGATGCGTTATTTGCAAGAATAAAGTCGTTGATTGTGTTATTGAAAATCTCCCACGTTACACCTGTATCTAAAATTTCAACTTTTGCATGCTCCGCTTTTGAAACATCGTTCTTTATTAATCTCATAACCCATCTTCTTTGAAAAGCAGTGTCAAGAGTAAATACATTCTGGTCAGCTGTATTCATAGTTGCCAATATTGATAGATTTGAAGGGATCGATACAGTATGTTCCGGGTCTCCATATACAATTTCAGCTACATTATGGTTTTTTATGGAATAAGAACTTTCCCCGGATTTATTTCTATCCAATAGTTGAAATACATCTCCAAATATCGCGGGAGCATTACCTCTATTGATTTCTTCTATAATTAGATAGAACATATCGCTAGGGTTCTTGTATGATTTTTCTACGATCCTTGTGAACGGACCAGGGGTGAATTCATAAGTTATTGTCTTGTCTTCCTTAATCGTAGGTAAAATTTGTCCAATAAAATCTGTATTCATGTAGTCAGGATGAAAAACTATTCTCTCTATCTTAGATTTATCGTTACAATATTCTTGTTCTATTGTATAACTTTTTCCAGAACCCGGAACTCCATATAATAGGATGTTTTCCCCACCTGAAAGCCTTTCTGTTTTTTCTAAGATTGTACCATTTTGGCATTTATTACCTATTAGAAATTCTCTTAAATCAGTAAAATCTGTCGTAGACAATTTCAAAAAAGTTTCAACTCTTTTTTGGTAAGTGACGAATCTATCCTTAAGTTCAGGATTGACTGACACAGCACCACTATTATATTCCAAATAAGGATTCATCTTTTCATTTAGAGCAGACTTTAAGACTCTCAAGGGCCCCTTAGATTCACTATCTCCATTGATGTCTATTTTTTCATTGCCGTCCAATAATTTATTATAAATACTATTTTGATTAAAAATTATACTTTTACCATTATCATTCAGCTTGTATATAGAACCTTCTGTAAAAACTTGTAAGGCAATTAGTAATGTGGTTTCATAATTTTGTTCGAAAGTCGCTGAATAACCTAACCAGTCAATTAACACTTTAATAAATTCATCAAAGTTATTAGAAATAACACTATGTATTAAATCTAAATTTGAAGAAAAATAAATTTCTTTCGGGTATCTATTTAATCCTGTTCTCTCAGCGCTGGATGGTTTTGCTTTATCAACAAAACTAAATTTGCCGAGTCTCCAAATAAGCTCAAAAGCAACAATTAGAGATTCCATTTGGGAAGTATAAAGTTTATTTGAATTTATTAAGTATTCAAACTTGTCATCTATAATTTTAAAATCACTAACATTTTCATAAATAAAATTAATAAGATTACTTTTTAGCTGAGCTGGGATTACTATTGACTTGTTTTGCTGTTCTGAATATTTCAACATGTCTGGTCTGTCATTGGATTCCCACAGCAAAATTAACAAAGCAATTGTAGATTTAACTTCTGGTAGTGAAGATTTTATACCTAATTTAAGATCTAAAGATTCATAAATTTCTAGGTTGTCTGGTCTAATCATTTTTCCTCTCCTCAATATCTTTAATTATAACTCTCGCAATATTTCGTGCTAAAAGTGGTGGAACAGCGTTTCCTACTTGTCTCATTTGAGACGACTTAGTACCAATAAATATAAATGTATCTGGAAACGATTGAATTCTTGCAGCTTCACGTACCGTTATTGATCTGTTTAAATAAGGATGTGTAAACTGACCCGAAGAAGGCGTATCAAATCTAGTAGTAATAGTAACTGATGGTTCATCTATCTTCATTCTAGACCAGGTTCCACTATATATGGATTTTGTTAGGTGCTCAGCTGGAAGAGAATCCTTGCCACCATTTGGCGGTATCATAGAAAGTCTTTCCAATACTAATTTTGAATGTTTAGTCGCTTTATGATTATATAAAATCTTGCTATCTTTCCTAAGTCTTTTTTGGTATCTAGTTTGAGGAGGTATTTCATACTCCATTTTTTCTTCTCCCTCTCCAGAATTCAAAAAATTCAAGTCACTAATTGCATCCCAAATACTTACTTTTTCTCTTGAACCTGTCGGTAACTTTGGAGGAATTCCTTTATATTTACCTAAAATTATTGCTCTTCGCCTATTTTGCGGAACTCCAAAATCATAAGCATTCAAAACACCATATTCAAGGAAATACCCTATTTTTGAAAATAACTCATTTATCTCTTCTATAAAAAGACCATTTTCAGACGTCAATATATTAGGCACATTTTCCATTACAAAGTATTTTGGTTTAACAATTGAAACTACTTTTACAAAATATTGAAATAAATAATTTCTCTCATCATTTATCGTTTTTCTTTTTCCTTTTTGTGAAAATCCCTGACATGGAGGACCCCCAATTATTACATCAACAACATTTTTGTAAGGAATAAAATTTTGATAGATATCAAGTTTAGTAATATCCCCTATTATCATTTTTGTTGAAGGATGATTTTTAATGTATGACTCTGCAATCGACTTATCTATTTCATTTGCCAATACTATTTCAAATCCTGCATCCATAAATCCTAAAGATAGACCCCCCGCACCAGCAAATAAATCTATAACTTTTGGAATCATGCTTGTTTATCCTCATTAATTCTAGATTTTGCAATTTTAAAATAACATTCATCTATCTCGATTCCAATAAAATTCCTATCTAACTTTTTTGCAGCAACTCCAGTAGTTCCACTTCCCATGAAGGGATCTAGAATAGTTTCACCAGGATTAGATAAAAGATCAATAAAATGACTCATTAAAATTTCAGGTTTTTGAGTCGGATGTTTGCCATATCTACGTTCTCCATTAGATGTTACAGACGTTTCAATAAAATCATGATACATAGCACCATCATTATTGAAAGTTCCTGTCCTTTTTTTATATACAAAATATAACCAAGCCTCAGTAGAATTAACAAACTGTATGTTCATGTTTCTAGGCATTGGGTTTGTCTTATGCCATATTCCCGTTGTCTTATAATAAAATCCATGCGTTTCAGCAATTTTTATAAGCGTTTCTACTTTCAATATTGACATGAAAATAATCATTGAACCACCTGTTTTAATGACATTAGAAGATTTATCGAAAAATCTATTCATAGATTCTTCCCATTCTTTAAAATCCATATCATCCCAACCAGCGTCTCCAAAGAAATTTTTTCTCATTTTACCTAAATTTGTATCTCTATTTTTCATAAAGTTTCCAAGATTATACGGCGGATCAGTCAATATTAAATCAATACTGCCATTTTCTAATCGACTCATAACCTCAATACAGTCATCATTATATATGTTAATACTTATCATTCTTTCTTACCTCAACATCAGATTTCATTCCGAGCTTTTCCCGCTTTTTACCCACTCGTCTAATTCTGTCTTTTTAAATTTCCATAACCTACCAACCTTATGAACAGGCATTGTAGATTTTCTTTTTATCCAACTTCTTAGTGTAACTGGTTTAATATCCAGAAATTCAGCAGCCTCTTTTAAACCTATATATCTTTCTTCTTTAAATTCATTCATAAGCTACTCCTAATTATTTATTGGCACATTTTTATATATTATACCTCATTTCACCATTTTTTTCAATATAAAATGATATTAATTTATATTTATTAATATTTATTGTCATCTATTAGAGAAACTTTTTTACACACACCTAACAAACACCCTCTTTTTGTCTTAGGGCTAGTAGGAGGGATTAACATGATAGAGAAACTAAGACAAGAGGGATACAGCTATAAGGAAATAGCTGACACACTTAAAATATCTATAAATACGGTTAAAAGTTACTGCAGACGTAATGGACTTACAGGGGTTGGTGTAAAGAAGAAACATATCTGTTTAAACTGCGGATGTGAGATTGATGAAAGGAAAAAGTTCTGCTCATCAAAGTGTAGACAAGATTGGTGGAACAATAACTTAGACAAGGTAAATCGTAAGGCATATTACTCTTTTACTTGCTCTTACTGCCATAAACCTTTTAATGCTTATGGAAATAAAAATAGAAAGTACTGCTCTCATGAGTGCTACATCAAGGATAGGTTTGGCCATGAATAATGAGTTTAAGTTTTATATTTCCTACCTCATCTTCAAAAAATTAAGGGATGAAAATGTCATCACTCAAAGAGAATTTAAGGATCTGACTCAAAAACTTTCTAAGAAATATAATGCGGATATTCTTAGCTTTATGCTTGATATCGCTTGACTTTGAGGCTCTATATATTGATATATAGTACTGATAAGGAGGAAGTTTGATGAAAAGGATACAAAAGATTGAAGCGAAACTTCCCACTCTTAAAAAACGAAAAAGAGTGGCGGCTTATGCAAGAGTTTCTGTAGCGAAAGGAAGAACCTTAAATTCTCTATCACAGCAGGTAAGCTATTACAACGAACTTATAACGGCCAACAAGGATTGGGAATTTGCAGGTGTCTATTCGGATTTAGGAACAAGCGGAGCAACTGCAAATAGAGAGCAATTTCAAGAGATGTTAAAGGCCTGTGAAGATGGAAAAATTGACCTTATCCTTACAAAATCCATATCTAGGTTTGCAAGAAATACTGTAGATCTTCTTGAGATAGTAAGGCACTTAAAGTTAATAGGAGTTGAGGTGCATTTCGAGAAAGAAAATATAAAGACCTTCTCGGGTGACGGAGAGCTTATGCTTTCCATTCTTGCATCCTTTGCACAGGAAGAGGCAAGATCCATCTCCAACAATGTTAAATGGGGAATCAGAAAAAACTTTGAAAAAGGTAAGGGTAACTCCTTTGTACTCTATGGCTACAGATGGGATGGAGAGAAGTTTAATTTGGTAGAAGAAGAGGCTGAGGTTATAAGATACTGCTTTCAAAACTTCTTGGACGGTAAATCAGCTGAAACGACTGCTAGAGAATTACAAGAAAAGAATATAAAAGGTCTTACGGGAAATCCCTTCAGTCCCTCAAGCATAAGAGCAATCTTAAGACAGGAAAAGTACACAGGCAACTCCAAACTGCAAAAGACTTATACCGACTTTATAACTAAAAGAGAAATTAAAAATCAAGGTGAACTGCCTATGTACTGGACGGAAAACACGCATCCTAAAATAATAGAGCTTGATGTTTTTAATAAGGTACAAGAAGAAATGGCAAGAAGAAGAGAACTTGGAGCACTCGCCAATAGAGCAATTAATACAACTTGTCTTACAAGTAAAATCCACTGTTCTTGTGGTAGGAACTACCAAAGAAATCAGAGAAATCAAGCCGGAAGAAAGTATGCCGTTTGGATGTGTGCCGGGCAAAAAGAAGCAAGAAGAAATGGCTGCATCAATCCTTCAATCCCGGAGTACATTTTAAAAAATAAATGTGCGGAGGTTCTCGGCATTCATGAATTTGATGAAGAGGTATTTACAGAAAGAATTTCCGATATCAATGTATTAAAACCGGGACTTTTGGAATTTATCTTTAAAGACGGTCACAAAGAAAAAGTGGAGTGGAAATCCACTGCCAAAAAAGATAGGTGGACAGATGAAGTAAGACTTAACTATTCAAAGAAAAGGTCAGATCCTAATCTAAATCGAAAGATAAGCCGTTATAACGAATTTACAAGTTTTGTAAAATGCGAGAAATGTGGCAAAAGCTACAGAAGACAAAAGCTGTACCATGTAAATGGAGACATAGTCATCTGCTACTACTGCTCGAGCAAGAAAAGCATCTGTGAAAACTCTCCTGTAAATTTGAGTGTTTTAGAAGAACTTACAGCTAAGGAACTTGGACTTAAAGCCTTTGATAAAGACATAATGATAGAGAAATTAAGTCATATAAGTATCAATGATTATACTTTGACTTTTCACTACAAAGACGGCAAAAAGGCGACTTATAAATATGAAAATCCAATAAGTCCAAAGCCTAAACACTCGGAAGAAACAAAAAAGAAAATGAGCAAAATTCAAAAAGAACTATGGAGGCAAAGACATGAAAAAGAAAGTAACTCAGATACCGGCAACTAAGACAAAATATTCATCCAAATCGACTGTTCAGGTTACTAAAAGAAGAGTTGCGGGATATGCCAGAGTATCTACCGATTCAGATGAGCAATTTACTTCCTACGAGGCACAGGTGGATTACTACACCAACTATATTAAGCAAAGAGCCGACTGGGAGTTTGTAAGTATCTATACAGATGAAGGAATCTCAGGAACAAATACGAAATATAGGGAAGGCTTTAACCATATGGTTGAAGATGCACTGAATAAAAAAATAGACCTCATCATCACCAAGTCGGTGTCAAGATTTGCAAGAAACACGGTGGATAGTTTAACAACCGTAAGAAATTTAAAAGACGCAGGTGTTGAGGTCTATTTTGAGAAAGAAAACATCTGGACTTTCGATTCCAAAGGGGAATTATTAATTACTATTATGTCCTCACTCGCACAGGAAGAGTCAAGATCTATTTCAGAAAATGTAACCTGGGGACAGAGGAAGAGATTTGCTGACGGCAAAGTTACCGTTCCATTTGCCAACTTCCTAGGCTACGATAAAGGACCGGACGGAAACTTGGTAGTCAATAAAGAAGAGGCAAAATTGGTAAAGAGGATATACCATCTTTTCATAGAAGGTTACAGCCCTTACAGGATAGCAAAGATATTAACCGAAGAAGGCATTCCTACCATTCAAGGGAAGAAAAAGTGGAGCACGAGTAGTATTAGGTCGATACTCACAAATGAAAAATATAAAGGTGATGCCCTTCTTCAAAAGTCTTTCACAGTAAATTTTCTGACCAAAGAGAAAAAAATAAATGAAGGGGAGATACCTCAATACTATGTAGAAAAGAACCATGAGGCAATTATAAAGCCTAAAATTTGGGATTTTGTACAGGATATGCTTGAAAACAGACCTAAGTACAATCACCATATCTTTTCTTCCAAAATTCTATGTGGCTCTTGTGGTACATACTATGGACCAAAGACCTGGCATTCTAATACTAAATATAGACGCACCATCTGGAGATGCAACAAGAAATATACGAAAAAAGAAGAACCTTGTAAAACTCCTCATCTATATGAAGAAAATATTAAAAAAGCTTTTATAGACTCTGTAAATGAGCTAATAGCAAATAAAGAGCATATTTTAGAAGATTTAAAAATGGTAGAAGATATTTTTGATACCTCCCAACTTCAAGTTTCTCTTGAGTTATCCATCGATAAAATGAATGCCTGTAAAGCAAAGATTGAGAAACTAATAGAAGACAATTCCAAGACCAGTCAAGACCAAATAGAATATGCTAAAAAATATGAAAAGTTGGTAAATGCTTTTAATGATGAAAAAGAAAACTACGAAAGATTGGCAAAAGAAATTAGTGAAAAAGAATCAAGAAAACTGAAATACGACTTCTTCATAGAAAAGCTGAATCTCTTAGAACCTCTTGAAGAATTTGACCCCTTGCTTTGGAACTTGATGCTTGAAAAAATGGTGGTGCATGAAGATGGAAGTTTTGAATTTAAATATGCAAATGGAATATAACACTTAGAGCCTTGTTGGAATCGTCAATCCAGCAAGGCTCTTTCATTTAATCAATATGCACACCCTTATTATTTATCCGTTAAAAGGTTTAGGAATTTTTATATCAAGGTGGTGTGCAAAAAACTGAATTCAGAAAAAATGGCAATAAAAAAAGACCCGATTTTCAGGTCAAATGATTGAGCTACTTAACAGAAAGGCTTGAAACAGCCGTATTTTCAACTGTTAAAATGTATCCTATCGTTGGACTACATTTCCATTATTTTATCAGTATGTTTTAAATCTAATAAATCACAAAACAGTTCTGTAATGTGTCTTGGGGTTAATATTATTCCCAGAGATTGCCCATCTCCACCAGAATAAGACATAAATTCCCCATAGAATCTTCCTAAATAATCTTCTCCACTTTGATGAAATCTAATTGATTGAAATATACTTTTATATAGGAATTCTGTATAATGTCTATTTGGTGTTTTCCCTAGATTAGTATCTATTTGATTAATTTTTGTAGTATCTTTAATCACCGAAAATTGATTTAATAATTTATCTCTTTTTACATCAGGAGATACATTCGCTCTATTTAAGTTATCTTTAATAGCATCATAAATCTTTTGCCCATCTGTTTTTTTAGAATCGCCCGTTAGCATGTCAATAGAAAAATTCCCATATTCTATTTCTCTAAGGGCAAGTAGAATCCCTGAAACAATCAATGGTTTATCTTTATCTTGAATTGAACCATAATTTCTTAAATCTTCATGTAATAATGCTGCATCTCTTAAAATTTCTTTAGTTTCTTTTTCAAAATCTGTATTTTCGTTTAAGATTTCTTTTGTGTAATATTCGTAAATATTATCTTCGCTAAAGGAAATAAATGTTTCTATTTCAGGAAGTTCATAGTAGTCCATTCTATCATTAACAAATATAGGACTGATTCTATGCTTTTTCTCATTTCCAGAAACTCCAATAGCTATTACTTTTGTATAAGAAGTATTTTTTATTAGGTGTTTTCCATAAAATAAAGCACCATTAACAGCATAATCACAAATAGAAGTAATATCTTCTGCTAAGATTTCTTCTTCTGTTCTTTTTTCATGCATAGAAATAGAACTTTTATCTTCAATAACAATAATAAAGTCTTTAACTATTCCTACATATTCAGGAAACCCTACTTTCCCAGTTCCTCTTTTAGACGCAGTTTTAAGCGCCTCATCTATTTCTTTTATGTTAGAACCTTGTGCATCTAAATTTAATTCTGCCTCTTTTAATAAATCATAGACCCATAAATCTGTACTTTTTTCTTTTAACTTCATTTTTGATACTCCACTATATCTTCAATCCTGCAAT